>JBBQMQ010000186.1:0-8124 GCA_038329115.1 Bacteroidales bacterium | reverse complement strand
TGTCAATCGCTAATGTTTCCTATCAACTCGGCACATACAGGAACTTGCATCCTGTTAGCTTAATACCATGCCCGACATACTAAAAAAGGTCTTTCCAACTGAAATGGAAAGACCTTTCGTTTTTACCAGTTAATCCATTTGCCCGAAAGGTAAAAAAAAACTACTTTTGCAACACAAACACAATCACTTTAACGTATGAATATTCTTCTTCTCGGATCAGGCGGCCGCGAACACGCCATGGCATGGAAAATTGCTCAAAGTCCTAAATTATCAACCCTTTATATCGCACCCGGAAATCCCGGGACAGCACAAGTCGGAATCAATCTTCCGATTGCAGCAACTAATTTTTTAGAATTAAAAAGGACCGTTATCAAAAATAAAATTGATATGGTTGTTGTTGGGCCTGAAGATCCGCTGGTAAAAGGAATTGTGAATTTTTTTGCCGAAGACAGGCTTTTAAAACGAATTCCGGTTATTGGTCCTGATAAAGTTGGGGCACAACTGGAAGGTAGCAAGGATTTCTCGAAACAGTTTATGTTTCGTCACAATATCCCGACAGCTGGTTATTTGAGTGTAACTTCCGAAAATATTGAAGCGGGTATTGAATTTCTTCAACATCTTCAGGCACCTTATGTGTTGAAAGCGGATGGTTTGGCTGCCGGTAAAGGCGTGTTGATATTGAATGATTTAGACGAAGCCATTTCGGAACTGAAATCGATGTTGGATGGAAAATTCGGTGCAGCCAGTAAAACGGTGGTCATCGAAGAATTTCTCGACGGCATTGAATGCTCGGTTTTTGTGATTACCGATGGAAAAAACTACAAAATTCTGCCCGAAGCCAAAGATTACAAACGCATTGGCGAAGGTGACAAAGGACTGAATACCGGAGGTATGGGTGCCGTTTCACCGGTTCCATTTGCAGATGCTGAATTTATGAAAAAAGTGGAGGAGCGCATCATTAAACCGACAGTTGATGGACTAAACAGCGAAGGAATTGTCTACAAAGGATTTATCTTTTTTGGATTGATAAAAGTAAACGGTGAGCCTATTACCATAGAGTATAATGCTCGCATGGGCGACCCTGAAACAGAGGTAGTTATGTTGCGCATTAAATCTGATTTTGTTGATTTGCTTGAAGGCGTTGCCAATGGTAATTTGAATGAAAAAACTATCGAAATTGATGAGCGCGCGGCCGTTACGGTTATGTTGGTAGCCGGTGGTTATCCTGAAGAATATAAAAAAGGAGATGAGATTTCCGGATTAGAGAATGTGGATGGAAGTATTGTTTTTCATGCCGGAACAACCCTGAAAAATGAAAAAATCAGTACCAATGGCGGTCGTGTAATGGCAATCAGTTCGTATGGTAAAACCAAAGACGAGGCACTGGCAATTTCGTTTGCAAATGCTCAAAGAATTGTGT
Organism: Bacteroidales bacterium; assembly: GCA_038329115.1. Lineage (GTDB taxonomy): Bacteria > Bacteroidota > Bacteroidia > Bacteroidales > Paludibacteraceae > Paludibacter. The sequence continues at coordinate 6,704 of JBBQMQ010000186.1, read as the reverse complement.
ACAATGGGAAATATTTCAGACGCGATATTGGGTTTGATGTATAGAATCATTTAAAATAAATTTAACGGTTTAATCTTGTTGTGAATTTCGAAACAAAATTTTTAGATATTTTAACTGCCAATTTATGTATATTACACACAATTATTGCTATTTTTGCATAAAAATATACTTGTAACTTACAGTGTATAAGAAATTTATTAACTAAGCATATTTACAATTGTTTTACTTTAAAATTTTATTTTTATGAAAAATCTAATTTATTCTCTATTTCTAATCGTTACTGCATTTGGATTTATGTTATCATGTGACACAACTAATCCTGCCAATAACAATAATACCAGTCAATTGAACAAGTTTGTTGCAAAAATTAATGGCAAAGACACAATTATGGGGATTTTTCAGGCAAAAATTAAAAATTTTGCAAAATCGTCATACAAACCAGCTTATCAACAGCTGACAATAATTACAAATGTAAGTAATCCTGGAGTTCAGATTGACTTTTATGTAAATGACACAACTATTAAAGTAAATAAATCATATCCAATTGATAATCCTTTTACAAATCTTAATCTTGGGTTAGCCTATGGTTATTATAGAATGTACTCACCAGGATCTGGTATTCCTTCTTTTTCATCATATGCCACTACAACCGGAGCAGACTATAAAGCTATTATAACAGAATTATCCACTACTAAAGTTAAAGGGAATATAAAGTATCTAACCAATGGATTGACTATAGAAGGAGTGTTCTATTCTGATAAATTAGTTATTGAATAATCATTATTGTTCAAATAACTTTCAAGCAAAACCATGAGCAATAATCTGGTTGTAATTATTTCGAGTACAGCAGTTATAGATTTATCTTTAATTGCTTTACTAAGTTGGATGAAAGCCAGGTACAGACCTGCAAATTTCTGGTTAGGTTGGATGTTTTTTGCCACCGCAGTTGCCATACTCGACAATACACATATTTTTGTGGGGAAAGGAACGATTATTCTTTACCATGTTGGACTTTTGTTTAATTTAGCATGGGGTGCTTATTTAATTGCTTTTACAAATTCACTTCGCAACCCCGAAATTACCAAACTACAAATAGATTGGAAACTTTTCATTCCGGCTTATCTGTATATTCCATTTTTTATACTCACACTGGTTCAGCCACATTGGGCAACCGACACCATTCGGCTTGCCGAAGCAGGCAAAATGACTCCTTTTGGAATGTATTATAATTTTTCAATTTTCATATACACCCTTGCTGCGAACATCTACTTATTGTGGCAATCCTATTTTCAGAAACATAAATTTGATATCTCCAGACTTCAACAAAGCAGAATAAAGGAGTTGCTTTGGGTCATGCTTTCTTTACAAATTCTGGCATTTGGTCCGTTTATGTTTCAGTTTGATGTGACCTATTTAATACTCTATATGCCTGTTTTCGGACAAATATTCTTCTTATATATTTTCTTCCGAATCTCGTATTCTTCTCAATTATTATTTGGCTCAGACTCTCAGAATGAAAATACAACTGAATTTACTCCAAAATATGTCAACTCAAATTTGAATGACAACAGAACAACAGAAATACGTAATCAGATAGTTAATTTCATGAGTGCGGAGAAACCTTATCTGAAAATGGATTACACATTAACTGAAATGGCTAAAGATTTAAAAATACTGCCGAATCAACTGTCGATGGTTGTAAATAGTAAACTGAAATGCTCCTTTCCGGAATACGTAAATTCTTTACGTATAAAAACTGCAATTGAATTGCTGGATAAAGCAGGCAATAATAATTTAACAATTGAAGCAATAGCCTATGATTCAGGGTTTAATAACCGCACCAGTTTTTACAAAGCTTTCAAGAAACATACTGGTAAGCTACCATCAGAATACCTAAAAAAGGGAACTCAAAAAAAAGAGCTTGCCTAATCAGACAAGCTCTTTTCAGGGAAAAAACAAATTATAACGTTCTGGTTCCTGTAACGACGATTTTTTCAGTTCCTCCTGTTTTCATAACAGTTCCACTTACTGTTGTTTCAGAAATATCAATGACATCAGTTTCAATAGTCAATTTTCCAGCTGCAACAGTCCCTGTGAATGTTCCTGTTCCATCGGTTCCAGATCTGGTTCCACTAACAACGCCATTATTTTGAACAAAATTAAAAGTACCATTGTATTTTTCCACATTTGTTGCAATTGTAATCACTTTGTATGTGCCTTCATACCCCTTAACCAAGCCTGTAGAAGTTTCTTTATACAAATTTACACTAATGGTGTGGTTAGGTATTGTAAAGGTAGCTGAAGGTGAGCTGCCATCAGCACTACATTTAAAATAAACGCTAACTGCAACACCACCAACAGTACCGCTAAAGGTCGCTCCAAATGAAGTGCCAGGCTGCCAAGAAGTCAAGTTAGTAGTTGGTAACAACATTCCGGTTTGCCCATCAAAAGTTACCTTACAGTAAACACTATCGTTACCATTTTTAATGCTAAATTTAAAGATTCCTGTTGATCCAACCAGAGTACCTTTTACAATTCCTGCGCTACTATTATCGTATGCCACCAATGCTTCAGGCTTGGTTGCAAGTTTTGAGCTTGGATCGTTGGTTGTACAGGAGGGAAATACCATTGAAAATAAAATTGTTGCCAATACAGCAACGAGACTTCTTTTTAATTGATTTGTTTTCATTCGATTGTTGTTTTTTTAATTGTTTTATTCAGAATTGCTTGTAAATTGTTTTTTCTTTTATTAAAGCACTACTTTCATACTTTGCACACCCTGTTTCAGGATATAGGCACCTTTAGTTGGTAACTTTACTGAAACTGTTTCCGCAGTAGCTTTTTGATTGTAAATGGAAACTCCCTGCAAGTTGTAAATGCTGATGGTTTCGCCAATAGTAATGGCGGAAACAGTGAGTTGTTTGTTGGATACGGATACTTTAAACAAGTTTTCATCAATTTCATTAACTGATGAAGGAGTAAATTCTACAATATTGACAAAATCTTTCCATTGCACCGCAGCTTGATATGCTGCTTTAGATCCAACAGGAACATATAAAGTGCAAGTGGTTATATTTATATTGTAGAAAACCATACTTGTTGAACTTAAATCTACGGGCGTAGTTTTATTTGCATAAATAGATGTTAAACCACTACAACCGACAAAAGCATAAGCTCCAATAGAAGTAACTGATGAAGGAATAGTTATAGAGATTAGACCACTACAATATTTAAAAGCAGAACTTCCAATAGAAGTTACTGATGACGAGGCAGTTAAAGATGTCAATTTACTACAACCATAAAAAGCATTATTTCCTACGCTAGTAACAGAGATAGGAATAATATAAGCACCTATTTTCGTAGGAGGATATAAAATTAATGTAGTTTTACTTTTATTAAATAGAACTCCATTTAATGAACTGAAGTTTTGATTAGCTTCAGCAACTATGAATTCGTTTATGCCAGAATCAGCAAAAGCATAATCTCCTATGGTGGTGAGTCCAGAAGGTAAGGTTAGGCTAGTAATACCTGTGCAACCCATAAATGCTGCACCTTCTATGCTGGTTAGTCCGGAAGGTAAAGATATGCTAGTAATTCCTGTACAACCACGAAAAGCATTTCCGCCTATACTTGTGAGTCCATTGGGTAGAATAATGGTTTTGAGGCTGGTTTTGCCAGCACCCGTACTACCGTTACTAATAAATGAATTTGGTGGCATTTGGTTGGCTAGATAAACGTTTTTATTATCCTTAAACTCTACAATACTTGTACCGCTTATATCCAATAGTGCAAGCAATGGCATATATGCATTCATGCATAAGATATCTAGAGCATTGATCGAACCTGTAACTGTAAGATCCGTAACTGTGCTTAATTCCGTTGCAGTTAAAGTCGTTGATAAACTGCCGGCAGTGGTTATATTTACTGTTTTAGAAACTGCTGCTTGCATAAAAGCAGTAAGGCATAATGCCATAGAAAGAAATAGAATTTTTTTCATGTTGTTTATAATTTTCATATCTGGCCCCTAACCCCCTAAAGGGGGAATAAGACAAACATAGTTGATTTTTTCGATTTTACAGCACCACTTTCACACTCGTAGCACCCACTTTTACAATATACAATCCATTGCTTGGCAAGCCAACTGAAACTGTTTCAGCATTTGCTTTTTGATTGTAAATGGAAATTCCCTGCAAGTTGTAAATGTTGATGGTTTCGCCAATGGTAATGCCTGATACGGTGAGTTGTTTTTTATTAATAGAGACGTTGAATGTTATTAACGTTTTATCATTTATACCAGAAGCATTATCTTTAACACCGCGAACGGAATAACCAACTCCACCTTTACTCATAAAGTTATGCGCTAAACTGCTACTTGTGTTGGACAAAGTATAGTTGGATGCATTTGTAGTGCCAGCAGATGTTGAACTCCACCAATTACCAGATCTACCAATCCACATGAAAGGGCCCCCATAACGCAACCCGCCAGGAAGTGCTGAAAAACCGCTTGCATTTTGCTTTAGTGGGAATTCAGTATTGCCAATATCGCCGTAACTATTAGTTGACGCTGTCCAGCCATAATTGGTAGCCATTGATTTGGCAATATTATTTGCAGTTGGAGAATCATCAAAATTGTAACCGTTTGCTATAAGATAGTTTTGTAATATTGTCCATTCAGCATCATTGGGCACGTGCCAGCCCATAGGGCAAAGTTTACCAGTATCTCCTGCATACCAATTATATAATCTGCCGTATGTTCTTATTGTATCAGTATTACTAGTGTTATTGTAAGTACACATTGCAGCTGGTGGTGAATATAAATTGTTTAAATTAGCCCATGCTGTTGCATCGGTTATATTTTGAATAACCGTGCCATCGTTAAATTTTGTTGTCCTAAGATTCTCTTTCATCCATGTCTGAGTGCCAATTTTCACTGTGTTGTAAACATTGCCATCAATGTCGGTAACGGTTTGTGCTTTGTTCTGAAATGTCAAAACAAACAAGCTCGCTAAAATCAAAGTAGTTTTTTTCATAATTTTTGTTTCTTGTGGATTATTTTTATTTCACAAAATTACGTTATCTGCTTGCATGATATGTGAACATTCACACATCGTTACAAACTAAATCTTTTTTTTTGTACTGATTTCCTAGACTTTATTTATTTGATATGAAACACTTGCTTATTGATTTATAAAAAACTACTTTTGCAGTCAACTAGCTACATACATAGGTAATGGCAAAAATATTAGTAATCGACGACGAACGCAGCATTCGGAATACCTTGAAAGATATTCTGGAATTCGAGAAACATCAAATTACTCTTGCTGAAAACGGCAAACAAGGTCTTGAAACAGTTCAAAACAGCGTTTTCGATCTCATTTTTTCGGACATAAAAATGCCGGAAATGGATGGTATTGAATTGCTTGGCCATTTAAATGAATTAAATATTGAAACTCCAATTGTGATGATTTCCGGTCATGGAAATATAGAAACGGCAGTGGAATGTATCAAAAAAGGAGCATTTGACTTTATCGAAAAACCGATAGATCTGAATCGATTATTGATTGCTGTACGCAACGCTTTGGAACGGAATAATCTTGTTGCCGAAACCAAAACGCTGAAAAAGAAAATCGCCAAACGTCATCAAATGATTGGGTCATCGCTAGCCATCGAAAAAGTCAGAATGATGATTGAACGGGTGGCACCAACCGATGCCCGTGTGCTGATTACCGGAGATAACGGCACGGGAAAAGAAATTGTTGCACGCTTACTTTACGAGCAAAGCAACCGAACCAATGCACCTTATGTGGAAGTAAATTGTGCGGCAATACCTTCAGAATTGATTGAAAGTGAACTGTTTGGACACGAAAAAGGGGCTTTTACTTCGGCTATTAAACAACGCATAGGAAAATTTGAACAGGCCGATGGCGGAACTATTTTTTTGGACGAAATTGGCGATATGAGCCTGTCGGCGCAAACAAAAGTATTGCGCGTTTTGCAGGAAAATGAACTGACACGGGTTGGTAGTGATAAAAGCATTCGGGTAAATGTTCGTGTTTTTGCAGCTACCAACAAAAATCTGAAAGCAGAAATTGAAAAAGGAAATTTCCGGGAAGATTTATTCCACCGTCTGAATGTGATTCCAATACACGTTCCCAGTCTGGATGAAAGAAAAGATGATATTCCTTTGTTGGTGAAGCATTTCTGCGAACTTATCTGCAGCGAACAAGGCATTCAACCGAAAAGTTTTGAGAATTCAGCTGTTCAGGAACTTCAAAACCGCACATGGACCGGGAATATCCGAGAACTGCGCAATGTGGTGGAACGATTGATTATTTTAGGCGGAACCACCATAAGTAAAGAGGATATTGAAATGTTTGGATGAAACCTCACCCCCAGCCCCTCTCCTTGAGGAGAGGGGAGCAAGAGTTGTTTACTGATCTTTTTTTTAAAAGTCTAATGTAGAAGATTTCACTTCAAACATTGGACTTTTTCTTTTTATATAAATTCCAATAGTGGTAAACCTGTGTTTATTTGTCATAGAAGTAACCAATAAAACCAGCGTTTAAAAATAGAACAAAATTATTATCTTTGTCCGACTCAAAGTTACAGTAAAATTTTCCTGATTCATGACTGAGACAATAAAGGCATTGCGCGAAGGTAATCATTTGGCATTTGAAAAACTTTTTGATAATTGGTACGAACCC
>JBBQMQ010000185.1:0-8129 GCA_038329115.1 Bacteroidales bacterium | reverse complement strand
AATGATGATTATTTCCACCGCAAAAATACGATAGCCGACGAAAACGGAGAAGAATATGCTGATAATGACGAACGCACCATTTTCTTTGTACGTGGTGTTATGGAAACCGTAAAGAAACTCCGTTGGACACCGGATATTATTCATTGTCAGGGTTGGATGACGGCTTTAGCTCCACTTTATATTAAAAAAGCGTTTAACGACGATCCGTTTTTTAAACATTCGAAAGTGGTCTATTCCATATTTAACGATGATTTTAAAAATCCTTTCAGGAGCTTATTTGCCGAACGACTTTTGCTTGAAGGAATTGAAAAGAAGCATGTTGTTCAGGTAAAAGATAAAGTTATTGATTTTGTAGCTCTTTCCAAGCTGGCAATAGATTATTCGGATGCTGTAATTCAATCGAGTCCACAGGTGAACAGTGAAGTGCTTGATTACGTTACTTCCAAAAAGATGAAATTTTTGCCTTATCAGAAAGACGAAGATTATGCAGATGCTTATGTTCAATTTTATGATAGCCTAGGATAATTAAGTCATAACCTCGGCAACTGGCAATTCATATAGTATAAAATATTACAGGTGTTTATTTAACTCTCAATTCTATCCATCTTTTTTTCATTTTACATGAAATCATATCCAATTTACCTGCTGACTCTTCTGTTATTTTTGACTTTTTCATGTACAGATAACTTAAATGATTTAGGAGTAGGAATTCAGCCAACATCAGACGCTATTAAAATTGCTGCTGAAACTTTTAACCTAAATTCCGAAAACGTGTTTGTTGACTATCTGATTGCCCGACAAGATTCTTTTTTGTTAGGTTCGTTTTACGATGCCAAATACGGTTCAACACAAGCCGATATTCTGGCTCAGGTTAACTGTCCGGTTGGATTTAAATTTCCACCGAATACTGTCCAGGATTCTGCATTGGTGATTTTGTATTATAAAAGCTGGTTTGGAGATAATTATTCGCCGATGGATGTGAATATTTACGAGATGAATAAAGGAACATTCCAATATTCAACTCAATATAAGTCAAATCTGGATCCATCAACTTACACAGATCGTTCTATTTTAATGGCTCATAGAATATTTACTGCTAAGGATGCTACTAAAAGCAGAACGGATTCCACATCTGTTATTTTTAAACTGTCAAATGGTTTTGTGAATCGGTTTTTCCCTGATTTAACCAAACCATATTATACGAGTGAAACGGATTTTACGAATAATTTCTTTAAAGGAATGTATATTACAGCTAATTATGGTACCTCAACCATGCTGAATATAAGGAAAATTGATTTGGAGTATTATTACCATTATACCTATAATAAAAACGGTAGAGATACTATTGTAAACGGTGTGATTACTTTCCCTGCCAATCAGGAAGTGCGTCAGGTAAACCGTTTTTTACATCCTGATGTTACTGCCGTGACACAAAAATTGAATCTGAATGAAGAAGTAAATTATATTTCGGCACCCGCCAATATTCAAACCCGAATAAATATTCCGCTGAATAAGATTCAAAAGCGTTTGGAAGCTGGAATTGGAACTAAAAAATTAGTTCTGAATAGTGCCATTATTAATGTAGAGGCAACTGAAATAGACAGTTCTGCATTGGCAGTTCCGTTCGTAAACTATATGTTACTGATTAAGGAATCTGAAGTTGACAATTTTTTTGCTAAGAACGAACTTCCATCAGATGATTACGCTATTCTTGGTAAATTTACAGCAACATTAAATTATAATACAGGACTTTATACTTACTCTTATCCGTTTAATCTGGCAAAATTAATAGCAAATGAGATTAAAATTGCAAAGAATAATAACACTGAAGTTGACGAAAATCTGAAAATGAGATTAATTCCGGTAAATGTAACTTCCACAACAAATAGCAATTCCGGTGCTGTTACTTTAACCGCCGTGAAACAGCAATATTTAATGAATGCAGTTACCATAAAAAGCGGTAAAAACAAAATTTCGCCTATCCGGATAAATACAGTATATAGTTGGTTTTAACACGATAACAACACACAAAAAATGCAGCAGAAAATTCTTTCTGCTGCATTTTTTGTGTGTTTATTCCTATTTCTGACGAATGAAAATCTGAATCGGTGTACCGGTAAATTCATATTTAGCACGAATCTTATTTTCGAGAAACCTTTTGTATGGCTCTTTTACGTACTGAGGTAGGTTCGCAAAAAACAAAAATGTTGGAATTTGTGTACTTGGCAACTGGGTAACGTATTTAATCTTGATATATTTGCCTTTTAATGCCGGTGGCGGATAATTTTCGATCAACGGCAACATATACTCATTCAACTTAGCTGTAGCCACTTTGCGTTCTTTGTTTTCGTACACTTCCACAGCAGTTTCCAATACTTTCAGAATGCGTTGTTTGGTTGTCGCTGAAGTGAAAATAATCGGAAAATCGACAAAAGGTGCCAACCGTTCGCGAATTGTAACTTCGTATTTTTTTATGTCGTTCGATTCTTTGTTTTCAATCAAATCCCATTTGTTTACGCAAACAATAAGTCCTTTCTTGTTTTTCTGAATCAACGAAAATATATTTAAATCCTGACTTTCGATACCACGTGTGGCATCAATCATAAGTATACAAACATCGCAATTTTCAATGGCGCGAATGGAACGAACAACCGAATAATATTCCAGATCTTCATTTACCTTGGCTTTTTTACGGATTCCGGCTGTGTCGACGAGATAAAAATCGTGTCCGAATTTATTGAAACGGGTATAAATAGAGTCGCGGGTAGTTCCGGCAATGTCGGTAACAATAGTGCGGTCTTCGCCGATAAAGGCATTTACAATTGATGATTTTCCTGCATTTGGACGGCCAACCACCGCAAAACGTGGCAGATTATCATCAACTTCTTCAGAATAATCTGATTTGAAATGGGTGAGGAGCTTGTCCAGAAATTCTCCTGTACCCAATCCGTTTATGGCGGAAATCAGGTAAGGTTCTCCTAAACCAAGTTTGTAAAATTCGGCAGATTGGAACTGCCATTCAAATGTATCGGCTTTGTTGGAAACCAGCATAACCGGTTTTGGATGGCCACGCAGAATCTGCGCAACTTCCAGATCGTAATCGGTAATTCCGTTTTGAACATCAACAAGGAACAAAATAACATCTGCTTCCTCGATGGCTAAAATAACATGTCGTTTTATTTCATCTTCGAAGATATCCGAAGAGTTTACTACCCAACCACCGGTGTCGATAACAGAAAATTCGCGGCCTTCCCATTCGCATTTGCCGTATTGGCGGTCGCGTGTGGTGCCTGCTTCTTCGTTTACGATGGCTCTGCGGCTTTTGGTAAGCCGGTTAAAAAGGGTCGATTTTCCCACGTTCGGGCGACCTACAATTGCTACAATATTTCCCATTGCTTTTTGTAATCTAAATTGTTAGATGTTTACTTCATTTTTTATTCATTCTTCGGTTGTTTTCTCAAACAGACGAAGTGGGTGAAAATATTTTCAATACTAAAAAGAACTTATTTGCTCAAAACAACAAAACTTTTCTAAAGCTATAATCAACTTTAGAAAAGTTTCAATAATTTCGGGTGGGCGTTGATGTAAATGAACCTCTTTTGCCCTATATGTCAATACGTTATATGTGTTGTAAAAGTAATTGCCTACGATTTAGCCCCAAATGTTCAAACATCAATTTGTCTGCCTTTGGCTTTATAGCGGTATGTAATTATTACTTTTGCAAAAGTAGGGTATATTTTTGGAATTACCAAATGCCACGATGTTAATTATATGTATATAATAAACATGATGCATTTTGTGCGTTTATTTATTTTATGATATCAATATCAACTTCAATCATTTTCCTTCCATCTGAAATGTATTTTTTATAATTCTTTGCATCATCTACAAATTCATTCAGATCTCCGGTAACATGAAATCGTTCAAAAGTACATTCTTTGAATAAAAAAACTATTCCCTGGTAATTAAAATCGCTATAATTAGCTGTATTATCAAATACATTATTTGATGTTGCTTCAATTTCAAGGTTATTATTTGAGAAACCTACAGACCAGGTTCTCCAGTAATAGTCAGGATTACTTACATTATATTTAGTTATTCCGGTTTCATAAACAACAAAAGTTATATTCCACGATTTTAATGCTACTTTAGTGGTCAGATTTTCAAAGAACTTGTTTATCTCTGAAGCTTTTTGCTTGTTTTCTATTGATGTGATTTCCATATCAATAATAAAATTAATAAAAACCTGAAGTTTTCGTAATTGATTATACGTTTTTTCATCAGGTATCCATAAATCCACGTTATTAATTGCTTTCATAAATTTTTTGATTATTTTATTAGTTTTGTCTTTAAAAAAAATTAATAGTTTTCCTGAATAAATATTCAAATCATCCCGCTGTTAACATTTAATGCAATGGCGATATACAAAGAATTTCAGAGAATGTTATCTATTTTAAAGCACTATTAATTCTGAAGAATAACTTTTTGTACTGTTAACTTGTTAGCATTATTAGGTTCAACAATTCGAAGAAAGTAAATGCCAGTCTGTAATTCGTTGATATTCAAACTTTTTTTATTGACAATGTCGAAATGATTCTGATAAATCACTTTCCCAATTGCATTGGTGATAGATACAGATGCATCAGAAATTGTCCGGTTTACTTCAATGGTAAGCATTCCTCTACATGGATTTGGGTAAGTCCTAAAATCACCGGAGGCAAATTTATCATCCAAACCTGAGTTGAGAGAAACATTCACAGTATCGGTAATAACTGAACTCCACATACCCAAAGCGTCTTTTATCTGTACGTTCAGCAACCGGTTATTGCCTTTAAAGGACGACAAATCGATGGTTTCATTAAGGCTGACACATACCAGCGATGGATTAATGACTTTGTAAATGTTGTTTGCAAAATCATTATCAATCCAATATCTGTACGCAGTAATCGTATTGTTTAACATAGATCCCGATTTGAATTTATAAATTCGGGCGGTTTGAACGGCACTCCATTTTGCTGCCCGATCCAAAAACCGGATATTAAATGTATGCATACCATTAGATACAGTCGATACATCAATAACATTTACTGTAATTACCGATGATGCAGTCAATGGGATAACTGTTTTAGTGTTATAAGCTTCATCAAACCAATATTCCAGTGAGAGAATCTGCGGATTTAGGGTAAAAGCTTCAACCAATTGTGTAATAACCGAACTGTATTTTCCATTGGTGTCCTGAAAGCGTATATTAACAGTATGTAGTCCCGGCTTCATTAAAGTATTAGCCGGTATGGTGGTCAATTCGAAGTTAACAGTTGGTGTGATACTTACCACCTGTTTCTTCAAAAAATCATTGTCAAGCCAGTATTCGTACTGCTTGATTTTATTTTGTGCAAATACATTGGTTATCATGCAGCAAAATAAGAACAGTTGAATGATAATATTTTTCATTGCTAAAAATATTATTTATCCTGAGCTGTGACTTTTATCTTTAATTGAATACTTCCGTTTGGAAGTGTGGAAGCGGGTATATCTTTGAATGAGATATGTGGATTTACAGGCACTGCACTTCTTTTATATGGATTATTAGTCCCAAAAATGCCTATATCTTTACCATCATCGCCGGCATTCCTGCCCATACTCGTCGAAATCTGATTATAATCCTGTGTATAGTCAAATGTTACGCCCGACTGACGAACAAATACGGAAGTAGGAATTACCTTAAACATATTACCGGTTTTAACGGCAGCAATTCCATTAACATTCGAAATCGTATCACCGGCTACAAACATATTATTTATAAATGTACCACCCCAGGAACCACAACCGCCATCATACCCGTAACATGCATATCCGCCATATCCCAACGAGGCGGTGTTCATGAAAATATTGTTTTTATAAGTAACATTGCGCAAATCGGAAATTGTTGCATTGACTCCAACCGCCAAAAACAGATTATTCTCGATCAAACCACCATGATAGATACTTACCTGAGCTTGACCATTAATAATATTCCCTCGTAATGTAAATCCATAAGCTTCTGAAAATGAAATATTTTTCCGGATAACATTATGAATAATCAGTGGGTTATAACATCTGGCAGTATCATTAACGCCAGAATTACTTCCCAAAGAGATATTAGCCACATTACATCTTCTAATTACCACGTTATCTGTTCGTTGTCCTGATTTGAAATTGATATTACCCACCACATAAAGCCCTTCAATAAGTGCATTGCTGGCTCCAGTTCCGATATTCAGATTTCCTTCAATAATTGTACGATTTGTATAAGCCGTGGAATCCGGATAATGACCCACTCCAATAATATTCACACCTTTTTTTATGTCGGAGTTCAACATGAATGTACCGCCCGGAAGATAAATAAAATCCCCGTTGTTAGCATTGCTAAGTGCCGTATCAAAAAGATTGTAAATTGTTGTTTGCCCACCTGAAGTGGTAAGTGCGATAACACCTTGAGATTTCAATTGGTTTGCACAAAGAAATGAAACCAATAAACTAAGAAGTAAAACTTTTTTCATAACTTTAATTTTTTAAGATGAATATTTTGAATTGGAATAACAGTCTGGATACTAGTCCTGAAAATTCTGATTTCTTGCATTGTAGTACATTCTTCTTTAATTACGATATTTGTTTTTCAAATCTTTCAATAGTATATTATAACAAGTCTGGAAATTATGTGCTTCAATTCTTTCTTCAATTTCCTCAAAATGATTTAAGATTTTCTGTTGTAGCTCATAATTAATGTGTTTGTCGGCAATAGGAAAGAATATATCCAACTCCTTTTGAATATGAATTTTCTTCAATAAAACATATTTCCCCAAACTTTCGGCTAACATTTCTTCCGAAAAATTACTGCCCATTTTACAATTAACAATACAGTTTATAATATCCTTCAGATAACTACGTATAAGAATATGTTCGTGTAACATAATACTAACGACCTCTTTATCAATAGGAATTGCAGCTAATTTCAGTGCCGGATATAATATCTTTTCCTTCTCATGATGAATCTTTTCAATAAAATTCTTCAGAAAATCAATAATCAACTCAATATCACAAGTGTAAAATACTGATTTAGATTTAATCCGAAGCTCTATTTTACTCATTATGTTTAGTAATTCATTTATTACTTCATGATCCTTGTTCAAATTTTCTGAGGGTGTCATAAACAGTTATTTAAATGTTAAGTAGTTGGAAAAATTTATTGTCGTAAAACATTTTCCATGTAATTTTTTGAACGCTACGGTGCAAAGTCACACTGACGCTAAGAGTATGAAAACTTTGTGGCTTTGTGCCGTAGTGGTTTTGCGTTCAAAATACGTCATTATATTATACCAACTGTACATTTAAAACAGTCCAATCTATTTTGAATGTCTACTGTTGTTAATGCCGATTGCAAATTCCGCTTGCGGAAGGTTTACAAACAAATAGTACAATTAGACGAATTCGACATTGGACTATATTGTTTGTGCAACCGGTATTAATCATTTTACTTACTACATATAAAATGTTGATTCCATTTATTTTCTCATTGAAAATAATGAAAGTTATATCTTATCAAGGATCTACCCTTACTAACACCGTTTGTATCGTCGGAATTGTTGCCGTTGATAAAGTCCCTTGTGGAACGAAAATGATGGTAGCCCAACCTCCGGGCGGAACTTTGTAATCCGTGCCATACAATTCTGCATCTGCTTTCATTTTAGTGGTAAGGGCAGTTAAGGCAGGTACGCTTCCTTGTGCTGCTCCATTCCATGGAGTGGTGTCATACAACCATATAAATCCTTGTATATCATACCACTGATATCCGGGATACCAATCCAGGTGATTGTAAAGCCAGTTTATTTTTGCCCATTTTGGTGATTGTGCAAACAAGGGCAATTTATCTGGATAAAGTGAAGAATAAACATCCATAATATACGCCTGACCAACATTGATAGCTACAGTGTGGTCAGCACAATTAGATGGATATATCGCATTATTTAATTCATAACCAGCCGGAATATTGCTTAAGGTGGCATCAATATAAGCTCCCAAGATTGAAGGGTTACCTGTTATTGTATAAGTTAACGTTGGCGGGATATTCATCCAGGGTGCTAAAATAAAGT
>JBBQMQ010000184.1:0-8158 GCA_038329115.1 Bacteroidales bacterium | reverse complement strand
ATTTTGAAACTGTTTAAAAATAAACGTTAATCAAGGTTTATGTATGGATTTCAATGGAATATGAGTGCTTGACTTTTTTAGTTAGTGCAACTATCTTATTGTTTTTCATTCTTGTTTGTCTATTTGCACCTTTCCTTTTCTCAGAGAACCCGCTATTTTTCGAAAAACAAAGGCACAACTAGCCTAAAAAATAATTGAAAAACAATCACTGAGCGAAGTGAAGAATCTAGCCGAAAAACAAGGTATAGTAAGTTTACAGGACAATAGTGAAAACAATTTAAGATTTATTTTTAAACAGTTTCTTAGTTCTCATGTGTTAAAAAAATTACATTTTGGAAATGACAAATGAATTAATTGGGAAATTCTTTGATTTTGAAAATTTGTCATGGATTTTTCAGCCCTAAAAAAACCGCTTCAATTGCTGAAGCGGTTTTTAAAATTTTAATTAAAACGGAAGATCATCTTCTGCGTGAGGAGGTGCCTGAATAAGATCGGCAGGAGGTGCAGCTACTGCACTTATTGGTTCTGTCGATTCGGGTTTCTTTCCGAGAAGCTGAATTGTGTCTGCGTAAATTTCTGTGGTATAACGCTTAATACCCTCTTTCTCCCATGCACGAGTCTGAATTTTTCCTTCAATGTACAATTGACTTCCTTTCCGAATGTAATTTTCGGCTAGTTTAGCCAATCCTCTCCATGCAACAATGTTGTGCCATTCAGTACGTTCAGGAACTTGCGTACCATTTTGAGCGGTGTAACCTTTCTCGGTAGTTGCGAATGTGAAATTTGCAACTGCCACATCTTTGTCTAAATAACGGACTTCCGGATCTTTTCCGGTGTTTCCAACTAAAATAACTTTGTTGATTGACATAAAAATAAGATTTAAAGGGTTAATATTGTTTTTTAACAGGGTGTAAAAATAAATATTTTTTTTGTAATACAAATAAAAATGGGTCAACAATTTTAAAAATAATTAAAATTGTTGACCCATTTGCTTTTGAAGTATACCAAAAGGCCTATTATCGTAGACTTTTTGTATTGACAAAAATCTTTATTTTTCGTAATCTACAGCTGCACGCGAAGTTCTTACTTTTCCGATATAAGATGCTACAATCTTATGTTCAGGATGTTCCTGATAAATATCAAGCGTTTCAAAACTTTCGAATTCAGAATATAAAGCTATATCAAAGTTGGTTTTTGGTGCGTTTGGAAGATTAATGCCAACTTCAATCTTTTTTATTTCAGGAATGAAATTAGCTAAATTTTCCAATTGCGTTTTAATTATTTCTGCATTTTCTGCTCTGGTTTTTCCTTCAGCATTTTCTGCTAATTCGAAAAATACAATGTGAATGATCATGATGAATGAGTTGATTATTTACAAATTACTTTATAACTGTTATTGTTAATTCTCAAAAAATAAATTCCTTTACGGGTAGGAATAAAAAATCGTCCCTGCGATAAATCTCCGTTCAGCAATAACTGACCGGTGAGTGCAAATAATTTTATTTTGTTTGTGCCTTTGTTAATAGTTATATAAATACCATCAGCTGTTGTACTGAAACTTACATTTTCATTATCAGTGGTTTGAACGTTTATGACAGGTGATCCATCGTTGTCTTTGGGTATATTGTTTTGAACCGAACCATCCAGTTTTATCACAATATTTTGAGATGATGAATGCTGGTCACTTTTTGCAGAGCTTTGTGCAAAAATGAATCCTGCAAAAAAGATCATAAATAAAAGAGTAAGTATTCTGTTCATCTGGGTTTTTGTTTTTAACAATTATGTTTAACTGTTTGATTCACTTTTCATTCGTTCGGGATAATCGACCGTATAATGCAAACCCCGGCTTTCTTTGCGGGCAAGTGCGTGTTTTATAATCAGATATGCCACGCTGATTACGTTTCTCAGCTCACAAATTTCGCGCGAAACGACGGATTTTTCGAACAAATGTTCAGTTTCGCGATACAAAATTTCCAACCGGTTAAGTGCGCGTTTCAACCGGAGGTTTGAACGGACAATGCCAACATAAGTACTCATTATTTGCTCTACTTCACGAAAACTTTGCGTGATTAACACCATTTCTTCGGGAAGTGAAGTTCCCTCGTCATTCCAGTTTGGTATCGATTCATTGAACGATAGTGAATCAAGTGTTTTGACGGCATCCTTCACTGCGGCATCAGCATAAACAATTGCTTCAATCAATGAATTGGATGCCAACCGATTCGCTCCATGAAGCCCTGTACAAGAACATTCACCTGCAGCATATAATCTGTTTATGGATGATTTGCTGTTCATATCAACCGAAATTCCTCCACAAAGATAATGCTGTGTTGGAGAAACCGGTATATAATCCTTTGTAATGTCAATGCCATAATCCAAACATTTTTTATAAATATTGGGAAAATGCATTTTGGTTTCTTCTGCATTTTTTTTTGTAACATCCAGATATACAAAGTCGTGACCACGCATTTTCATTTCATTGTCAATGGCCCTGGCAGTAATATCACGTGGAGCTAATGAACCGCGCTCATCGTATTTATGCATAAATTCTTTCCCATCCTGAGTTCTGAGAACTGCGCCATAACCTCTGATTGCTTCGGTTATAAGATATGTCGGGCGTTCGCCGGGATGGTATAAAGCCGTAGGATGAAACTGCACAAATTCCATGTCTTTAATTAATCCACGTGCCCTGTGAACCATTGCTATGCCGTCGCCTGTAGCAATTTCCGGATTTGTAGTGGTTGAATAAACACTTCCAATGCCGCCTGTAGCCAATAACGTAATTTTTGAAAGAAAAGTATGAATGTTATTTGTTTGCTGATTTAAAACGTAGGCGCCATAGCATTCAATATTAGGAGTATGGTGTGTTACAACTTGCCCCGAATGATGTTGTGTTAAAATTTCAATGGCAAAATAATGTTCGAAAACTTCAATTTCTGGATGCGCTTTTACCTGACGAATCAGGCTTTCCTGAATTTCGTAGCCGGTGTTGTCTTTATGATGAAGAATGCGGTGCTCGGAATGTCCACCTTCGCGGTGCAAATCAAAAAGACCTTTTTCATCTTTATCAAAGTCAACGCCCCAACTGAGCAGTTCTTCAATCTGTGTGGGAGCCTCATAAACCACTTTCTCAACGGCTTCCAGATCACAATGCCCGTCGCCTGAAATAAGAGTATCTTCAATGTGTTTCTCAAAATTGTCGGGTTTGTACATCACAGAAGCGATGCCGCCCTGAGCAAATGAAGTATTTGATTCGCTTAAGTTCGTTTTACACAGCAAAGCTACTTTGCCATATTTTGCTGCTTTCAGAGCAAAACTTATGCCTGCAATGCCGCTACCTATTACTAAAAAATCGAATTTGCGTGTCATTCTATAAATTTGAATGAATTTCCAAAATATATAATTCTGAATATCAAAATTTAAACAATTTCGGAACCTAATATGTTGACAAGAAATAGAGCAGTACGTAAATTACTGCTCTATTTCTTTTGTATTGATTATATTTGTTTGATATAAACCCTTCTTTTTTTGTGGTTTACATGTTCGAAACTTCCCCATTGCGATGACATCTTCGTATTGGTTTCCAATTCCGGATTACTTTCGGCAAATTTATATCCGTTTTTTGCACTGGAAGGCATAATGTCGGCAAACATAACCGAATTTACACCTTTATTTTGATAATCAGGATGAACAGCCATCAAATAAAGATCGACCACATCGTTCTTGTTCAAAGCGCTTAACATGTAATACCAACCAAACGGGAATAAACTTCCTTTTGCTTTTTGCAATGCTTTTGTGAAACTTGGCATCGCAATTCCCAGCGCTACAACTTCATCATTTTCATCCACAACTATTGAAATAGTGTCTATACGGAAGAAGCTGAAATACAGTTTAATATAGAATGAAATTTGCTTTTCATTCAATTTAGTGAAGCCGTATAAATGTGAATAGCAAAGATTCAGCAGATTAAAAATCTTTAACGCGTATTTATTGACAATTTCCTTTCGGGATTTAAAATGCAGGGATTTTAAATTATACTTTTCTTTTACTATTTCGGCAATTCTGAAATATTTTTCAGGGAAAACTTCGGGAACGGTTATCAGATATTCATTCCAATCGATATCTTTCACAAAACCATATTGTTCAATGTGTTTCGGATAATAAGGATAGTTATATATGGTGGCTAATGTCCCGATTTTATCATATCCTTCTATCAGAGTGCCTTCATGATCTAAATCGGTAAATCCAAGCGGACCATGAATAGCAGTCATTCCTTTTGTCTTCGACCATGCAATTGCAGCATCAAACAATGCTTTAGAAACTTCTATATCGTCGATAAAATCAACCCAACCGAAACGAGCATATTTTTCATTCCAGGTTTCGTTCGAAACAGGATTAATAATGGCAGCAATACGACCGACAATTTTATTATCCTTAAACGCCATAAAATAAGCGGTATCACAAAAATCTAAAGCCGGGTTTTTCCCTTTGCTGAGATTAAGTAAATCATCCATTAACAAAGGAGGGGCTGCAAACTCACAGTCTTTGTACAAATTGATACCGAACCAAATAAATTTTTTTAATTCTTTTTTTGATGATACTTCACGAATTGTTACAGCCATAAGTTAACCATTAAAATTAATACTAAAAAAATCATGTAAAATAAAACAAAAAAAATCCAACTGACAACAGTTTAAGATTGTTTTTGCCTTTTTCCACTTTAATTATTTGTTTGTCGGCGTAGCTTTTTTCTAATTTTTTATCTCTTTTCCAACAAAACCACATTTTCAACATGATGCGTGTGTGGAAACATATCGACCGGTTGAATGGCTGTCACTTTATAACCCACATCGAGTAAAGCGAGATCACGAGCCTGAGTAGCCGGGTTGCAACTAACATAAACAATGCGTTTTGGCTCGGCAAAAAGAATAGCATTAATTACATCATCGTGCATACCAGCCCGCGGGGGATCGGTAATAATCACATCCGGTTTGCCGTGTTTCTCGATAAATGCGGCATTCAAAATATCTTTCATGTCACCGGCATAGAAGAGTGTGTTGTTAATATTGTTCAGTTTTGAATTTACAAATGCATCTTCTATGGCTTCAGGCACATATTCAATGCCGATTACCTGGCGTGCCTGATGCGCTATAAAGTTAGCAATTGTTCCTGTCCCGGTGTATAAATCGTACACTAATTCTTTTCCGGTGAGTCCGGCAAAATCTCGAGTAATTTTGTATAATTCATACGCTTGCTCCGAATTGGTCTGGTAGAATGATTTCGGTCCGATTTTGAATTTCAACCCTTCCATTTCCTCAAAAATGCATTCATTTCCTTTGAAAGTCAACACTTCCTGATCGGTGATGGTGTCGTTGGCTTTAGAATTGATAACGTAAAGAAGCGAAGTGATTTGAGGAAATTTATCGGCAATATGTTGCAAAAAAGCGTCCTGAGCTTCTTTGTCTTGGTAGAAAAATATCATAATGACCATTAATTCGCCAGTGGATGTGGTACGAATCATCATGGTGCGTAAAAACCCTTCCTGATTGCGTAAATCAAAGAATGTGAGTTCTTTTTCCAAAGCATACCGGCGAACTTCATTGCGGATTTCATTCGAATCTTCGGTTTGCAACCAACATTTATTGATATCAAGCACTTTGTCAAATGCACCGGGAATATGAAAACCTACAGCATTCATGGTTTCGAACACTTTTCCTTCGGCAATTTCTTCGTTGGTTCGCCAGCGTTTGTTGGAAAAAGTAAATTCAAGTTTGTTGCGGTAAAATTCGGTACGTGAAGAACCTAAAATGGGCGAAACATCGGGTAATTCTATTTTTCCGATACGAGTCAGATTATCGACAACTTGTTTTTGCTTGAACCTGATTTGTTCGGAGTAGGGGAGAATCTGCCATTTGCAACCGCCGCAAATTCCGTAATGTTCGCAAACGGCTTCGCACCGTATTTCGGAATACGTGTGAAAATGAATGGCACGCGCTTCCATAAAATGGCTCTTCTTGCGTGTTACCTGTAAATCAACCACATCGCCGGGTACCACAAAAGGCACAAACACCACAATGTCATTTACTTTGGCAATGGCTTTTCCTTCGGCAGCAATATCGGAAATGGTAATGTTATAGAGAATGGGATGCGGTTTTTTAATTTTGGCCATTGAAATTTAGTTGTTAGGGGCATGTCGCGACTTGTCCGTACAGAAATTCGTGTTAAAGTTATCAGATTGTTTCGGGGTACAAAAATACAAAATTTATTCTGATTTTCCGATATATGGGAATTTGTGGTATCTGTTTTAGCAGAAAATGAAACAGCAGGAAATAATTGCTTTGTTGGTTTTCGGGTGCGGTGTAATGGGTTTTATTTTCATATTTTCAAGTAATAATGTTTCTATTGATCTTGGACATTATTGAATGAAAAGTTCAAATTTTGTTTAGGCATTGTTAATGGCCTTCGATTGATTTTAATGCTTTTTCAAGATCCACTCCTTTTTGCAAAACAGGTTTCCATAAATCACCTTTTTTCTCGATTCTTTTCAATATGTTTTTCAACGTGAACATTGAGGGCGAAAGTTTTTCATTTACTTCGCTCCATTCCAGCGGTGTACTAACGGTAGCTCCCGGTTTTGGACGAACAGAGTAAGGTGCTGCAAGGGTTTGACCGAAACGATTTTGTAAGAAATCGATGTAAATACGATGATTACGTTTCTGCACAGAACGAATAATAGTGGTGGTTTCGGGTAAGCGTTCGGAAACACGTTTGGCTACAATTTCTGCAAATATTTTAACCGTATCGTACTGATAACGGCAGGCAAGAGGAATATAAATATGTAAGCCACTTGCACCGGAAGTCTTGCAATATCCTTCTATTTCAAGTTCTTCGAGAACTTCCCTTACTGTTAATGCCGTTTTTACCACTTCCCTGAAATCATCCTTATCCGGATCAAGGTCAATAACCATCCAATCCGGAAAATCGAGGTTTTGTATTTTCGAATTCCAGGGATTTATTTCAATACAACCCAAATTTGCCATGTACAACAAGGTCGCTTTATCATTACATATCAGATAATCAATATTTTTATCGTTCGAATCAGAAAAAATCTGCTGAGTCCGTAGCCACGACGGAATTTT
This sequence comes from Bacteroidales bacterium, assembly GCA_038329115.1. Classification (GTDB taxonomy): domain Bacteria; phylum Bacteroidota; class Bacteroidia; order Bacteroidales; family Paludibacteraceae; genus Paludibacter. The sequence continues at coordinate 1,019 of JBBQMQ010000184.1, read as the reverse complement.
TTCGACATCAACATCCTTATTGTAAAAACCCGACCCAGCAATTCCATTCGGGAAACGGTTCATATTTTGCGGACGGTCTTTGAGGTAAGGCAATATAAATTCAGCTACTTCATTGTAATAACTTATTAATTCTCCTTTTGTAATTCCACTTTCGGGAAAATAAATTTTATTCCTGTGAGTCAGGTGCAAATTAATATCATCAATCCTGAGTTCAAGGTCGTCTTTCGCATTGTTCATTTCGTTTTTCAAATTAGGATTAGTATTATCATCAATTGGTTCAGCAGGAATATGAACTTCATCTGTTTCTTTATCTACTCGCAAACCCAGAAAAACAGGATGACGCAGATGGTTGTCTTCGGTAATTTCGGCATATTTCACCTGAGCAATAAACAAGGGTTCAAGCCACTGGACTTTTCCAATTACACTTATTTTTTCCGATAACGGCGAAGAATTTGTGAAAAAAGGTTTGAATTTAGTGTACAAATCTTTCAGATTTTCATCGTTGAAACCGGTACCACATTTTCCAACAAATTTCAGTTCGTTATTTTCATCGTAAACCGCCAGCAAAATGGAACCAAAATACTTCCGTGATCCGTTTGGTTCGGTAATTCCAATAATAATAGCTTCGTCCTCTTGTGTTATTTTAATTTTTAACCACGCGCTGCTCCGTTTACCAGGTCGATAAGTACTATCAGCATCTTTGGCCATAATACCTTCCCAATTCTGTTTTACTGCCAGCTCAAAAAAAGATTTTCCCTGTTCTTCTATATGATCCGAGTAAAAGATATTTTCCAGTTCATAACCCGAAAGCAACATTTTGAGCAACTCTTTTCTTTCACGAAGCGGCAATTCCATAGTGCTCATGCCATCCAGATTCATAATATCGAAAATATAGTACTTCAGAATACCTTTTCCGGTGCGCTGAAAATTCTGCAACAATTGGAAACCTGATGTTCCCCGGTCATTCTCAATTACAATTTCTCCATCAAGTACTGCCAGATGATCTATAATTTCCAATT
>JBBQMQ010000183.1:0-8180 GCA_038329115.1 Bacteroidales bacterium | reverse complement strand
GTCTGATTGATTTTAAGAATGAGAATTCGCTTACCCAAGCAATTAATGTTTTAAGTGACATCAATTACTATGATACAATAATTGATATTGCAGGGAAAGTATATAAACAGGCAGAAACTGCTTATCGAAGTGAATTGAAGGGAAAATCTAAAAATGAAAGTGAAGCATATATACTATCCAAGCAACAGGATGATTTGGAGAAATTAATTAACCGCGATGAAAAGGATTTAGAATCAGTTACGAAAAACCTTGATTATGCAGAGGCATATAAGGATGAATTATTGGCAAAAGTCAAAGATGCTCAGGAATTGGAACAAACCAAATCAGGATTAAAAAACAGTAAGGATAAAATTAACCGGATTGATGAGAAGCTTGAAATTGCAAGAAAAGGATTTAATAATAATCTTTTCAGCAAACAATGGATACTACGTAATGGAGATGCACTTTTTAAAGCTTATGAATATAAGCTAAAGGATTATGACGAAGAAAGAGAAAATAAAAAAATCGATCACAAGATTAAGATACAGCAAGAAGAAGCAATAAGAAACAGACTTCCTGAAAATGTACCTAATGCAAGTTACTTAAAAGAAATGCTCGCAGAAAAACATTGTTTCTTGTGTGATCGTGATTTTGAAGAAAATGATCACGCACATAAGTATCTAACCGATTTGTTTGAAAAAACAAAAATGACGCGCGTTTCTTTCTCTGATATTCTGAAAAATGATTTTAAAACATTTTTTCAGCAACTATATAATAATGGATACTATTTAAAAACGAATGTCGTTTCGTCAATCGATTCATCAATAGCCAATGAGCTTGAAAGTATAGAAAAACTGGAAGAACAGCGCAAGGATGCTATAAACGAATTTGAAATACAGGATCAAAAACTCAAACATCTTTTAGGGATAAGTTCGGTTGGTGAGGATGAGTCTAAAGATATTGTCAGAAATTTTCAACAATACGACAAAGACAAAGATAAATTTCAGCATCAAAAATTTGAAATTGAACAACGATTATCAGGAAATAACAAGGTGTTAAAAGACGTTTTAGATAAAATGAAACGTAATGTAGGTGAATCAATAAATCGGGAAACCATTGAAAAGAAAGATGTATTAGAAGCATTTTTTGAATTGGCAAAATCTACTCGTGCAATGGTTTTTGAGGAACAAATTCGGCGTATTGAAGAAGAGGCAAATAAACATTTTAAAAGAATGACAGCCGATAATCGTTCGGTGCAAGGGAAAATTATTCTTAAGAAGTATGGAAACAATTACATGCCAAAGAATGTAGATGAAGATGGAATTGAATTGACCTCTATAAACGACTCCAATATTATTCTCATAAAATTAAGTACTATTATGGCTATTGTTACTGCCAAAGGAAAATCTGATTTCCATCCCTTGATTTCAGATGCACCTACTTCAAAATTTGGTGATAATTACACTATCGGTTTTTGTAATACGATTGATGACGTTTTTGCGCAAAGTATTATTTTAAGTTACGATTTTTACCACAACTTAGCTCTTCGTGAACGTCTTCTAACTGAAGTTGACAATTTGGGTGCGGTTTATTTAATCGACCCATCGATTAAAGAAGAAAATCGCACCAACCGTAAAGAATTATCAACCTGTATCACATTACTAAACTAGCTATTATGATTGATCTAATGGAAGAATTGGGGAAAAAGACCCCTCGTTATTCAATGAAATATAGGAGATTAATTGAAGGATTTGCCCGGAAAGGAGCAATCGATTATCATGAAAAGGCTGAACGGAGTTATGATTTGGGAAAATTCTTCACCAACTTTTACGAGTTTTATTTGTATGCATCATTTATTGGTCTTTATACTAATAATCCTATACCAATTTCAGATGAGGAGGAACCAAAAACATTTGGCGTACCAATGCGAGATTGGAACTCAAATAGTGCAGGACAAACAGTTCAATATCTTTGGATGGCCATGTTTGTAAAGTCCGATTTAGATTTAAATGTTTTGGAAGATATGGAGCAAAAAGATGTTGAGCGTGAAATGCGCAACATTAGCCGTTTAATTGAAGCCTATGCCAACGGCGGCTTCGATTTCATCAATTCAAAAGTGACTGAAAACCAAGCTTTCTTCGATGATGATGATTGTTTTGTGAAATTATTGAAGGAAGTAGATAATGGGAAAACATTTTAAAATTCAATTTTTAATAAAACTTAAGTATTATGAAATTCTCATATAATACATGGACAATAAGAACTCTTATTGAGCTTATCTCTAAACAAAAAATTAACTTGAAACCATCATACCAAAGAAATTTTATTTGGGGAAAGAAAGATCAAACCTTATTAATTGAATCTATAAAAAAGGGATATCCCCTTCCATCTTTTTTTGTGTTTCAAGACTCAAAAGGAGATTTTGAAATGGTAGATGGTCAACAGAGATCAAAAACAATATTTCAATACTATATCAATGAGATGGCAAGTATTGACAAAAGAATTCCACACAATAATGACCAAACATTTTTGAATTACCCTCTAAATGTTACATTAATATTTGATTTGGGATACAATGATTCATTGGAACAATTCTACACACTCGTTAATAAATATGGCTATCATTTAAACTCCAACGAATTAAATAAAGCTCAATATAATAATTCAATTTTTTTAAACCTTGTTGAGAAAATTGTAGACTCTCAGGAACTTAAAGAATTAGACATTTTTACTGAGTCAAATAAAAAACGAATGTCTGATCGCGCACTGATTGAAGAAGTTGTTGCATCTATTATTTATGGCGTTTTTGATAAACGTAAAGCTGTAACTTCAATTTATAAAGATGATGATCTTACCTCTGACTACGCTGAAGAATTATACCTTAATGTAATTAAAATCTTAAATCGGATGTTAGACTTAAATTTGATTAGGTCTCTAAACCAAACTAGGTATCGGCAGCGAAATGATTTTTTTACTTTGTTCCAATTTATTTATCAAAATCAGGATCAGTCTTATTCTATATTGAAATATCAATATAAAATTCTTTTATTAATTGAGAAGCATATTAGACCAACACAAGAAGAATGTCAACCTTTTAAGGATTATGCTTTGAATTGTGTAAGTCAGACCAATTCTAAACAAGCTAGAGATGGACGAATAAACTTCTTCAACATGCTTTTAAAAAACTCTGAAGCTGAAGGTTCGGTTCAATTAAGGTCAATTTTAGAATATCTCGAAGATTTTTTTGGGATTGAAGAGCAAACTCCGCTAATTCAGATGGATTCATATTTCTTAATTGATATTGAAAGATTCTCGAAATGATAGAACTACCATTATTTGACTTAACTGAAATACTTGAAAGCTACAATAATAGGATTACAATTATTGAAGACATTGAAAATGTAATTAACCTTAATGGCATAGATTACTCTATTGAGCAAATGGAACATAAAGGAGGCAATTCAGTGCTTTTTAGTTTAACTGAAGCACAAAGCCTTCTTGAAACTCCTTCGTTAGTAATGAAGATTTGTAAATTTAATTATCCAAAGCGTGAAGAAGATGAAAGTCTCATTCATAAAAGATTTAAGAGGGAAATTGAAGCTTTAAAAGCATGCAAGGAAAAAAATGTAAATAATATCGTAATTATTTTTTCTTTTGGGCAGCTAAAAGTTAAGAAAAAAATGGGCCGTGGGTTTCAGACTTTCCTATTCTATACAATGGAATATGCTCAAATGGATCTTAAAAATTACCTTGAAAAAAATGATATTGACAAATCTGACAGATTGGGTATTTGTATAGAATTATGTGATGCTCTGTCAAAATTGCATAAGCTAGACATATATCATAGAGATTTAAAACCTGATAATATCCTTAGAATTAATGAAGAATGGAAAATTGCCGATTTAGGTTTAATCGCATATAGAAATGAAGATGTAATAATCGATAAGAAAGGAGACTTTATTGGTCCAAGAGGTTGGGTTAGTCCAGAGGTTATGAATAAATATCTCTCAGAAAATATTGACCATTTTAATTTTGACTGTGATATAGATGATCAGTCAGATATATTTCAAATGGGTAAAGTAATGTGGTATCTTCTCCAGGGTAATGCTCCTATAGGTTGCGTTAAAGAGAATGATTTTAATTTTCCATATAAAAATCTTTATCCGATTGTGAGGTCTATGCTAAATCATTCTAAGAAGAAAAGGCCAAAAAATATTGATGAAGTCCGAAAGGAACTTCAAATTCATTACAACAAAATGATGGCAAAACACATCGTTGCATAAAGTTACCAACTAATCAAATAAAACAATTAGCACAAACCTCATTTTCATCAGCCAAAATATCAACTAATTTATTCGATTTATTTTTACCGTTCAGTTTTTTCTGAACGGTTGCAATATAATCGAGTTTAATTTGAGCCATTCGGGTGGGTTGTATTATCTGTTCGAGAGTTTCGTTGTCCATCCAGCTATATCCGTCTTTTTCGTATGCCTGGGCTTTAACAAATAAATCAGGATGGCGCTCATACAACCATATCCATTCTATTCTACGTTGGTAGAAACAGAAGAAACAACCAGAACGGCTTCGGTTATATACACCTTTTTTTCCATCTATTTCAAATTCGATTTCGTCATAGTAGCCAGGCACTTTAACACCGTTCTCTTTAAACAACTGGTATACCCTGTTCAAGTCAACACTATCCTCATTGTCAAGCAACGAGTATTCAATCAAATATGAAACCGGAAAAACTTCTTCTTTTAAGAAGTCAAAAACTACATGATTAAAAGTAGCTATGCTCAATTGAAGCAGGTCTTTTAGCTTTTGAGAAAACAGGTATTTTGAAGTTTGTGGTTCCAGAACAATTTCCATGTAACGATCCATCATTTCTAGGGCGCCATGCTCTTTATAATGTTGAGCCAATTTTTCCCTGGTTGTATTATGCAGCACTTTGTGTAAAATCTCTATGCTCCAAATGTGTTTTCGAAAAGGGAAAACCGATTGAATATTGGTTTTGGTAGAAACGTATCCTTCACGATCTTCATCATCCCGAATACCTACATAAGAAATAGCCAAATCATCACCAATCCATTTTTCAAACGGTTCTAATTTTAGTTTTTGGGTACACCATCGAGCCATTGAAGATGGCAAAAAACCGTTATATATATCCAAATAATGATCGAATGGATTTTTGTGGCTATGGTTGGCTTCTAAAAGTTCTATTTTCTTACCTAAAAATGATTCTAATTCATGAATCAATTCGTAAGTTTCATCTAACTCTTTACCCGTATCCGTAAAGTAGTATTCCATGTCAATTTCAGGATGGTTTGTTTTCATATACATGGCCAAAGCCGCACTATCCTTGCCGCCCGAGATTCCCAATACATGTCTCACTTTTCTACTCATGATCAATTTCCTCCTGAAGTAACTTTATTAATAAGGCAATATTTGCCTGCCTGTCGTTTTTATATAATAAATCCTGTATGGTTTGCTTTTTTAGGTCAATTTGCCGTGATTTCTCCTTGGGCAAACGAACCAGATTACGCTGTACACCTTTAACAAATGAAGTAATTTCAAGTTTTAATATTTCTTCTTTTGTTTCGTCTATGTCCTTTTTGCTAATATCGGTCAAATTATCCAATTCGTAAACCCTTCTTGGAAAGATTGTTTTGAATTCCTGTTCATCATTATCAGTGAATTGATCAAGAGTTTTTCCCATAATGGCCGTAGCAATAGAACTTATCCAAGACTGTCTGTCATCCAAAGGTGTATTGATTCGTTGTACCAATACCCGAAGTTTAGGATCTATATGTTCCTTTTTCAATTTTTTAAATCGTTGTTGCAACAATATTTTATTTTCCGGAAAATCAATTCTTTCTTCCCTGACTGTTTTGCTGATAACAACTTCAATTCGGTTTACGAGATTAGGAAATGCACCGCTCAGATCGCGTGTTGCGTTTTGCAAACTGATAGAAAAATCCTCCAACTTTTTATCATCTGTAAAATCATTCAAGGTAAATCCTAAAGCGCGGGGAATGTCTTCAAAGAATATTTTTTCAGGATCGGTGGACTGCGAAATAGATTCACGCAACCGCATTGCTTCCTTGCTTAATATTTTTGTTTGTTGTGTATAGGGTACTAAGTGTTTATAGAATACTAAAAATGGTTTGACGGTTTCAATAAAGGTATCGGAATCCGGAGTATTTTCTTCAATTAAATTTAGAAAATAACGGTATCTATTAAACACATTTAAACGGTTTTCATCCAAATTAAACGTACTAATCCGATATTTTTGAGGCTGTTTCAAGGCTACCTCTAAAGTGTCAACCGATAAAGTTGGAATGAATGTTTCCAGTTCATAAAAGGCAAAATGTTTCTGCTTGGCAATAAGGAAAATTTGTACCCAAAATTCAATAAATCCCTGCTTTAATTTAAAAGGTTTAGCTTGAAGTATATCAATAAAGTCTGTCAATTTACGAGAGGCTATTGCACAATCGTTCATAAATTGCTCTGATACATCCCAAAGAGTATGGAATGATTCATCAAATGGCCGGCCTAAAAACCATTTTCCATTCATCCCTTGTTGATGAATTCCTGTTCTATTTAATAGGGCCAAATAAATTGTTTTTTCTGGAGGGAACCGAGTTTCATCAAATCCTAAATTAGCATCTCCTACTGCATTCAAGAGTAATCCAATTAAATTTTTCTTCGCTGAAGATATCGCCCCACTAATCTTTTCCCGATTCATAAGTTCATTTCTCAAAATCGGAGTATCAGTATAAATCCTTTCACAAATCTCAGAAAGAACTAAATTCATTTGGCGCGAGTTTTTAAACTTCTGAGGTTCTCCATCAAAAAACCAATCAACACTTGCATTTTCGCCATAAAACGAAGCATTGAAAACTTTGTTTAATTCTTCTTTCGAACTATTTAAATAAACATCCAGTTCGGCAATTGCAATCGAATCATCCACGCACCTACTTTTTACGATCTGGACTTTTTCAATTTCTATTAACTGCGCTTTAATTTGATCAATGTTTTTAAACCAACCATATAATATAGCGTCTTTTGCCTTTTCTGAATAATTTGGGATTGCGTCATCTTTAAGCAGATCATTAAAAACCAAATTGATATAACCATCAATTTGTCCTTCCGGCACTTTATGAATAGGATTTTCAGTAATCTCGAAAACAAAATATCTGGGCGTACCTATGTCATAAAAGATCCGCTTGGCAGGTACTATCGGTAAATTAAAATGTTTTTGTAATTGGTGTACAAATGAAAAATCTCTTGAAACCTGACCTTCTGCCAATTCCAATTCTAAATTCAGATCAAAGTCAGTTCCTTTAAAAAGCACATACCTTTGACTGTAATTCCGGTACCGGATAATTTGTTTCTCTTCCAGTTTTTCAATCAAAATATTTGAGTTGTAAATACCTAAAACGATTCTTGCATAAGTATTCAAAAAATATTTGGTCAATTTTTGACCCTGCCTACCAAGAATAGAAATTAAACCTATAGTTTTTAAAATCTGAGTGACATTCTGATAATCTTCATCAAAAATTGATTCGGCTCGTTGAATAGATTCATCTATGGCTTTCCAATGGGCCGAGTCGGGATTAAAACGTGAGTTCAACAAACTATGAAAGTTGTATTTCAAGTAATCGTAAATACATGCAACATGATAGTATTCATTACCATTAACAAAATCATTTAGTCCCAGATAATCATCAGAATCGAGCAATGAAAATAGAGAACGTTCATTTTGTCCATAACGCTGAAATGCAACTGTTGCAATTGAGGCAGACAGAATATCAAAAGGGAAAAGCTTTTGTGAAAATCCGAATGAGAAATAATCCCGCATTGGAAATACATCTGCCAATTGAATTGCATCAAATAGTTTTGTTTGTATCTCGAGCTTAATCAAACATGGAAACGATTTTTGAGCAATTCTTTCTGATGCCAGAAATAACAATTGCTCAACTGGTTCATTGAACGATACCTCAACCAATCTTCCCTTTACTTTATCCCATTCCTTTTTTTGAGGTTTTGTTAACGATAGAGCATACTCTTCGAAAGGTTGATGTAAAGTAGAAATAAATAGAATGGGTAAATCGGGTGAATTTGCAAATTCGGCCAACTGCTGTATAAAATACAATTCTTCTTCCGGGCTTTCTTTTGCTGCATATTCCAAAAACTTTCCA
>JBBQMQ010000182.1:0-8186 GCA_038329115.1 Bacteroidales bacterium | reverse complement strand
CACTGGTTTTTCTTTGTTCATCTCGACAATGAACGATTAATAACTGCTATTTGAAGCAAATCCATAGCGTCGTCGTGTCTTTGAGCCTTTGCGTACAGAATATCAATATTTGTGTATAAAGAGTAGATTTGGGGGTTTGGGGGTCAATATAGAATTCATTTTTTTATTTTAGTAAAGTAGAACTAATGGCAGATTTTCATGAAGTTTGATTAGAAATTTTAGCAGTTTATTCTTCCTTGTTAATGGCTTGAATAACTAATGAAGCAATTGTCATTCCGAACATGGCAGGCATATACGAAGTAGTTCCATTAACCTGAGCTTTCAGGCTGCACCATTCGTGATTCACCAGATCAGGATCACCGGGACCTTCAAGGGCTTTCGGACAAAGGCATTTTTCAGTTCCACAGGATGCATTTTCGCCTTGATTTTTCAACAGTTCATCGCTGTAAACGCACATAAATTTTTTGATTAAACCACCGTCTTTTCTTATCTTCTTACGTAATACCGCAGCAAGTGGACAACCTTCTGTCTTCCAAAATTCGGCGACTTTTATGCGTGTCGGATCCATTTTCAGAGCAGCTCCCATCGACGAAAAGAAAGTGGCATTGGTTTTTGTGGCAGTTTGTATCAGGTGAATTTTGTTCGACAAACTGTCAATCCCATCAATGATAAAATCGTAGTTGTCAAGCGCAAATGATTCGGAAGTTTCTGGACTATAAATTTTTTGAAGTGCAGTAATTTCGGATGTCGGATTAATCTCCAATAGTCTTTCTTTCAACACTTCGGTTTTTACTTTCCCAACAGTTTTAGTAGTTGCCATTAATTGTCGGTTCACATTGGTTACGCAAACCCGGTCCGAATCCACAATGGTTAAATAACGGATTCCTGAACGAACTAAACTTTCGGCACACCAGCTGCCCACACCACCAATTCCAAAAATAATAACACGTTGCTCAGCAGCTTTTTCTATAAAACTTTTTCCCAACAATAGTTCTGTGCGTTGGAAAATACCTTTTTCAATCCCCATTCTTAATTTCTTATATAACAGCGTGTTCTCAAATAGGGTTCTTTCTCGTAATTATCCCAAATACCAACTGCATTGATATTTGTTTCGAGTTGTCCTGTAGTAATGGCTGTTTGTACATTCAACTTAATAGCAACTTCGTTCATGGCTGCATAGTAAAGCGAGTGAATGCCTTTGTTTTGCCAATCCGGGTGAACACCGTTGAAGTACAAGTCAATTGCATCATATTTTTTAAGTGCTTTCAGTATGTGGAGAAATCCGAAAGGAAACAACTTGCCATTTGCTTTTTGAAATGCTGTTGAAAGAGATGGGAAAATGATTCCAAATCCCACCATTTCATCTTTTTCATCCAGAATAAAACATAGCAGTTCAGGGCGGGCAAAACCAAAATAAGCTTCTGTGTAATATTTTATCTGCTTTTCGCTCAATTCAGTAAATCCGTAAAGATGCTTGAAAGCAGTATTCAGTGTTTCGAAAAATTTGGGGATGTATGGAACTGCCTCTTTTTTAGTCTTTGGGATAAAGGTTCTTAAATTGTATTTTTGACTAATTAGTTTGTTAATTCGGGCAACTTTTTCAGGAACAGGTTGATTTGCTTTGATTCTGTACTGAACCCAATCTACCGACTTGCTAAAGCCGTTTTTTTCCATGTGGACAGGGCAATAAGCGTGATTATAGGCACTTGTTATAGCAGGCTGATTTTCATATCCTTGTATTAACATTCCTTCAGGATCTAGGTCTGAGAATCCCAGTGGACCATGAATTCCCTTCATCCCACGCTCATTTCCCCATTGTTCGGCAGCATCAAGCAATGCTTTAGATACTTCAACATCATCAATAAAAGCAATCCAGCCAAAACGGGTTCTTTTATCGTTCCATCTCTCATTTGCTTTATGATTTATAATAGCCAGAATGCGACCAACAACTTTTTCATCTTTGTAAGCCAAAAAGTATGCGGCATCACAATGCTCAAACGAAGGATTTTTGTCTCTTCTGAATGTATTCCATTCATCAAAAATCAATGGGGGTACCCAGTTTTTATCGTTTTTATAAAGTTCAAAAGGAAACATTATAAATTTCTTCATTTCCTTTCGGGTTGTAGCTTCTGTTACTCTAATCATACTTATTTTTTTGAAATGTACTTAACTATGTTTATTTATGCTTTATTGTTTTTCTGATAATTTTCATCAGCCGTTTTGACTAATCAACAAGAGCGACTTCTTGTTAATGATACTGATTTCTTTCCCGTTAATTTTTATAATGCCATCTTTATCAAATTCTGAAAGCACACGACTTACACTTTCACGACTTGTATCAACCAGGTTAGCGAATTCCGACTGTGATAATGGCAATACAAAAGTATCTGATTTGAAAATATTAGTAGAAAATTCCAGTAAAGCATCTGCCATATTTCCGCGAATCTGTTTCTGAGTCCGGTTTGCGCAACGGCGGAACGACTCCAGCTCGTTCTTGCAGAACTCCAGAATAATTGCATGCGAAAAGTCAGGATTTTCCTTCAAAATAGTTTCAAACACTTCCACATCAATATAGCATACATCAGCATCCGTAACTGCGGTTATAGAATATTGATTGATTTTGCTGCCGAAAGTTGTGGGCAACCCCAGATAACTCGGTGCATTTACCATTTTTACAATTTGTTCTGCGTAAGGACCTGTTAAATGAATTTTCGCCAAACCTGTTCTCAGAAAAACCACATTGGTGGAGTAGGTTCCCTGCTTTATGATAGAGTCTCCCTTCTTTAACTGCAATTCCAAATGGTTTGATGTTAGCTGATCTAAACTACAGTCTTTTAACTTGGATGTCGCCGTGGTTTTGAATGGACAATTTCTGCAATCGCTTTGCATGTGTATTCAGATTTGAATAAATTTGTTGCAAATATATATAATGTGATGCATATCACAAAATAATGTATACACTTACACGTGATTTTTATCATTAAATAATTTTTTCCGCAATACATTTGCAGAAATAATTCTCTAATCAAATTCAATTCTTAATTTAATGAATATGGAAGCCACACAAGAACTTACAATGTTAGAACTTCAAATGCAATTAGATGCATTGAAAAAGAAAGTTGTAAAACTGGAAAAAAACCGCAAAGATCAGTTATCGATGGCAGTCGTGTCAGGCGATTTCGACAAAATTCTAGCTACTATGGTCATTTCACTTGCAGCAGCAGCTATGGATACTCAAGTAAAGTTATTTTTCTCGTTCTGGTCATTATCAGCATTACGTGATCCAAAGAAAAGTCCAAAAGGAAAAGACTTTATCTCTAAAATGTTTGGAATAATGCTTCCAACAGGCAAAGATAAATTGTCACTATCCAACATGAATATGGGTGGCATGGGACCGGTAATGATTAAAATGTTGATGAAAAAGAAAAACGTTATGTCATTACAAGAGATGTTTAAACAAGCAGGTGAATTAGGTATTGAAATCACAATTTGCGAAATGTCAATGGATTTAATGGGTTTCAAAAAAGAAGAATTCATCGATTATCCAAATCTTCGTTTTGCAGGTGCAGCAACATTCGTGGCTGATGCAGGTGAAAGTTCAATGCAATTGTTTATATAGAGTTGCCCCCTAACCCCCTGAAGGGGGAACAACAACGCAGCATTTTTCAATTATAAATAAACTTCGCTCTTATTCCCCCTTCAGGGGGTTAGGGGGCAAGTATAAAATAAAATCAATATTATAAACTTGGTCTTCATTCCCCCTTCAGGGGGTTAGGGGGCTTTTAAAACTTATCATTATGACAACCGAAGAATTAAAAAACTTAAAATCAGAATTAACCGTAGATGCCCGTGGAACAGCTTGTCCGGGTCCGCTTTTGGCAGCAAAAAAAGCCATTGGTGATATTGAATCAGGCGAAATCATGGAAATCCTTTCTGCTGACGAAGGAACAAAAAACGATATTCCACGCTGGTGCGACAAAGTAGGCCACGAATACCTTGGCTTCTACGACGAAGACAGCTTCAGCCGCTTATTTTTAATAAAAGAATAAACGTGCCCCCTAACCCCCTGAAGGGGGAACAAGACGCAGTACATTTTCAATTATCAACAAATCTCGCTCTTATTCCCCCTTCAGGGGGTTAGGGGGCAAATACCACTATGACAACATCACCTAAAATACTGGTTTTCTCTACCGATAAAATTTCCGACCCTGGAATAGATCAGGCCGGTTTGAGAAAGATTCATTATTCTCCTTCCGTTTATGTTATTAACTTGCCTTGTTCGTCAGCAATAAAACCCAGATGGATTTTGCATGCTTTGGAACAGGGCTTTGATGGCGTTTTTATAGCTGCCGATGGTCATGAATGTTCTTTTAGTGCCAAATGTCCCGATCATACAAATGCAATTGTTGAGACTTCACAGGTTTTGATGAAAGAAAAAAATATTAATACACGGCGTGTCAGAATGGCTGCATTGTGTTCGGTATGTGCTGAACCATTTGCCAGTCACATGGAGAATTTTGGGAAAATATTAGCAGGTTTAGAAGAAGCCCCCTAAATCCCCCGAAGGGGGCTTTTAATATTAGTATTGATTATTAAATTAAACAGAATCAGAATTTTATGAATAATGAAACGAATATAACAAACGATACTAACTCAAACTTCCCCCCTTCGGGGGGATTGAGGGGGGCTTCATACGATGCATTAGTTGTTGGAGGAGGAATTGCCGGTCAGGAAGCTGCTTTGAGTCTTGCCGACATGGGTCATCAGGTGTTGCTGGTTGATAAAGCGCTTTCCATTGGTGGAAAAATGATTCAGTTAAGTAAGGTTTTTCCAACACTCGACTGTGCCGCTTGTATAACCACTCCTAAAATGTCGGAAACAGCCCGTCATCCCAATATTACATTGATGCTTAACAGCGAAATCGGTGGAATTAATAAAGTTGATGGAGATTTCAATGTTGAGATTTCAAAGAAGCCTCGCTATGTGATTGCCGAAGATTGTACCGGTTGCGCTGAATGTGAAGCCGTTTGTCCTGAAGTTCGCAGCGACGATTACAATGCCAATCTGGCCGGACGGAAAGTTGCCTATATTCCTTTCAACCTTGCCAATCCGCGTATTGCAACCATTGATCGCCAGGGTCATTCTGCACCTTGTATCAACGAATGTCCGGGTGGTGTGAAACCCTACGGTTACATTTCGCTGGTTCGCAACGGTCAGTACGAAGAAGCCATGAAGCTTCACCTCGAAGATATACCATTTCCCGGAAGTTTGGGACGTGCCTGTTATGCGCCTTGTCAGAATGCCTGTACCCGTGGAAGCATGGAAGGTTCTGTTGATATTCGTAAAACCAAACGTTTTTTTGCCGAATGGTATTACGAAAAATATCCGGAAGCTCCTGAAGTGGAAATAAAAGAAAAAACAGGAAAGAAAATAGCCGTTATCGGTTCAGGTCCTGCAGGAATCACAGCTGCTTATCACTTGGCTTTGAAAGGTCATACCGTGAAGATTTTTGAAGCAGCTCCCGGTGCAGGTGGAATGTTACGTCTTGCTTTACCTGAATACCGCGCTCCAAAAGATGTGGTAGATCGTGATTTAAAAAATATCACCGTATTGGGTGTTGAAATAGAAGTAAATAAAAAGATTACCGACCTGAAAGCCCTGAAAGCAGAAGGTTATGATGCTGTTTTTGTTTCCGTTGGAACACATGATGCAGTGACTTCAAAAACGGAAGGATCTGATTTAAAAGGCATTGTTGATTGTTTGGAATTCCTTCGTGAAGCTAATATCGGCAAAAAAGAAGATTTGACCGGAAAACGAGTGATGGTAATTGGCGGTGGAAATACAGCTATCGATGCTGCACGTACTTCGTTGCGTTTGGGTGCTGAAAAAGTGATTGTGGTGTATCGTCGTAGCCGCGAGGAAATGCCATGTTTTGCTCCTGAAATTCACGAAGCGGAAGAAGAAGGCGTTGAAATAATGATTCTCCGCAATCCGGTAAAGTACATCGGCGAAAACGGTCAGATCAAACAGGTTCAATTGGTAAAAATGCAATTGGGCGAAAAAGATGCCAGCGGTCGCCGTAGTCCGGAACCGGTTAAAGGATCTGAATACATCGAAAATGTGGATTATGTGATTGAAGCCATTGGTTTGAAACCTTCAACAAAACCGTTTGCAGGACAAATTGACCTGAATAAAAACGGAACAATTGTGGCTGATAAAAAAACACTGCAAACTTCTGTAGAATATATTTTTGCAGGTGGTGATACCGTTACCGGAGCAACAACCCTGATTGAAGCGGCAGGACAAGGGAAAAAAGCTGCATTCTACATGGATAAATACCTGCGGGGTTTGAATATGCTTGATTTTGCTGATGGCGATAAATTACCGGCAACTGAAAAAACGTCCATTATCAACAACTATAAAGGTGGTATTAAGCCGGTTGTGCAAAGTGGAATAATGCCGTTGGCACAACGTGCAAGAAGTTGGGAAGAAGTGGAACAAACCTACACCGAAGCCGAAGTGAAAGCGAATACCGAACGTTGTTTGGATTGCAGCAATTGCCGCGAATGCCACCAATGTGTAACGGCTTGTCCTTCTAACGCCATTGATTTTAAACAAAAAACTGAAATAATAAATACTACCGTAAAATCAGTGGTTGTTACAACCGGTTACGAGTTGTTTAAGCCGGAAGGAAAACCAAATTACGGGTATAAAAAATATGCAAACGTCATCGATTCCATGCAAATGGATCGTTTGATTGCTCCGACTCGTCCGTTCAATAACGTGCTTCGTCCGGGTGATGGAAAAACTCCTGATAATATCGCTTACGTTCTGTGTACCGGTTCACGCGATTCAGCCATCGAAAATTCAGGATGTGGTGCCGATTGTGCCAATAATCCTATTTGTTCTCAGATTTGCTGTATGTATTCCATCAAACAGGCTCAATTGCTGATGGGTGCTTTGCCAATGGCTGATATCACCATTTATTACATGGATATCCGTGCATTTGGTAAAGGCTACGAAGAATTCTTCGAAGAATCGAGATCGATGGGAGTGAAATTTGTAAAAGGCAAAGTGGCCAAAATCCGTGAAAATGAAAATGGAAGTGGTGATTTGATTTTGCGTTACGAAGACACGTTGAAAGGTGTGGTAAAAGAAGCCAAACACGATGTAGTGGTACTTTCGGTGGGTGTTGTTCCAAATAAACACGTCCCGGAAATGTTCAAAAATCAGATATTGGAATTGGATGCTTATAATTTTGTAAGACAAACCGACGAGTTGATTAGTCCGTCATTAACCAGCATTGATGGTGTATTTGTGGCAGGAGCTGCTTCCGGACCAAAAGATATTCCGGATTCCATTTTATCGGCAGGTTGTGCTGCAAGTGAAGTTGATGCATACCTTTCTAAGAGCAAAGAGCAAAGAACAAAGATAAAAGACGTTAAAGTCAAAGAATTTAATTTGGCGAAATAAGAATAAAGAGCAAAGAAAAAAGAACAAAGAGCAAAGAATCTAAACTGCTATAGCGGGTGTATAATCTTCATCAAACTAAGTCTTTATTCTTTGTTCTTTTATCTAAAAATCTAAAAAAATGAAAGAAAGAATAGGTGTATATATTTGTCATTGCGGCGGAAATATTTCCGATTACGTGGATGTTGAAGAATTGAGCAAAATGTTTCACAAGGAAGAAAACGTGGTCATTGCCAAAGATGTCATGTTTGCTTGTGCCGATTCAAATCAGAAAGACATGATACAAGACATTCAGGACAATAAACTGGATGCCATTGTAGTATGTTCTTGTTCGCCAAAACTTCACTTGCATACATTTCGCAGTGTGGCAGCCCGTGCTGGTTTGAATCCGTCCAATTATGTTCAGGTCAATATCCGCGAACAATGTTCGTGGCCACACAGCGACCGTCCACGTGAAGCAACCGTGAAAGCTGCCGGATTGATTCGTGCCGGTATTAACCGCGTTTCGTTCTCCGAATCGTTGGAAGACATTCAATTAACGGTAAAAAAATCCGTATTGGTTTTGGGTGCTGGAGTTGCAGGAATGAAAGCTGCTATCGATTTGGCAAAATCAGGAAACGAAGTTTTCTTGGTTGAAAAAGATTTTTTTGTAGGCGGACGGATTGCTCAAAAAGAAAAGCTTTTCGTTTCGGGTCAGAGCGGCAAACAAATTGTGG
>JBBQMQ010000181.1:0-8196 GCA_038329115.1 Bacteroidales bacterium | reverse complement strand
TGCATTGAAACAGCCCCCTAAATCCTGACCTCACCCCAACCCCCTCCAAATGGAGAGGGAGAAAGAGGGGACTTTAATTTGGTGTGAATAACGATTCTATTAATCAATTTAAGATTTTAAACTAACAAAATTCCCCCTTTGGGGGATTAAGGGGGCTTTATGACAACAAAACTCTGGGAAAAAAGCACGCAGGTAAACTCCAAAATCGAAGCTTTTACTGTTGGTCGCGACCGCGAAATGGACATTTTTCTGGCTAAGTATGACGTACTTGGTTCCATAGCACACATCCGCATGTTAGAATCTGTAGGATTATTACAAGCCAATGAGTTGATACTGCTTTTGGAAGAATTGAAAAATATTTATAAATTAATTGAGAAGGATCAGTTTTCCATTGAAGAAGGAGTGGAAGATGTTCATTCGCAAGTAGAATTATTGCTTACACGCAAATTGGGTGATATGGGCAAAAAAATTCACAGTGGCCGTTCCCGCAACGATCAGGTTTTGGTTGATTTAAAACTTTTTGCACGTGCCGAAATTGAAAAAACGGTATCATCCGTCAATGATTTATTCAATGTTTTGATTTCGCAAAGCAACAAATATAAAGATGTTTTGTTTCCAGGTTACACGCATTTGCAGATTGCCATGCCGTCATCTTTTGGACTGTGGTTTGGAGCTTATGCCGAGAGTCTTGCCGACGATTTGCAATTATTACTTTCTGCCTGGAAAATAACCAACCGCAACCCATTAGGTTCTGCAGCCGGATATGGATCTTCTTTTCCACTTAACCGTCAATTAACCACCGATTTATTGGGTTTCGACACAATGAATTACAATGTGATTTACGCACAAATGGGACGTGGAAAAATGGAACGCACCGTTGCAAATGCGCTGGCAAGTGTAGCTTCGACCGTTGCAAAACTTGCTTTTGATGCCTGTTTGTTTACATCACAAAATTTTGGATTTATTAAACTTCCCGACGAGTTTACCACCGGTTCGAGTATAATGCCTCACAAAAAAAACCCGGATGTTTTTGAACTT
Organism: Bacteroidales bacterium; assembly: GCA_038329115.1. Classification (GTDB taxonomy): domain Bacteria; phylum Bacteroidota; class Bacteroidia; order Bacteroidales; family Paludibacteraceae; genus Paludibacter. Next base: position 7,158 of record JBBQMQ010000181.1, on the reverse strand, counting down.
ACTCGTGCCAAATGCAACAAATTGCAATCACTTCCGCAGCAAATAATGATGATTACCAATAATTTACCATCGGGGTATTTCCGCGATTTGCAAATTATAAAGGAAATATTTATTCCTGCATTTGCCGAATTACAAGATTGTCTGGAAATGACAACATTAATGATGGAAAAAATGGCAGTGAATGCCAACATATTAGACGATTCGCGTTACGATTTATTGTTCAGTGTGGAAGAGGTAAACAAACTCACATTGAGTGGAGTTCCATTTCGCGATGCTTACAAGCAAGTTGGTCTGGAGATTGAAGCCGGAAATTTTAAACCTGAAAAAACTCTGTTTCATTCCCACGAAGGCAGCATTGGGAATTTATGCAACGACGAAATTTGCACTTATAAAAATGAAATACTGAGCCAGTTTACCTTTGAAAAAGCAAATGTAGCTTTGAGAAATTTACTAAAATAAACTGATTCTTTTATTAATAATTGTGCCATTCGTTTTTTCAACGAGTGGCATTTTTTGTTATTCTGATATAAAATCGGTTTCTATTGATTTACAAATATTTAAACACGCATTCAACACTTTCGTTTCTGTTATTTTCTTTCTATCTAAAAAAAGTAAAATAAAACAACAAAAAAATTGGTTTCGTTAAATTTAATTTGTTATTTTTGTACGGTTTCTTTAACCAACAATAAATCCGTATTAAGATAGTTAATTTAAAATTTTATGAAAAAAGCCTCTTCTATTGTTCTGTTCTTTCTTTTAATTTTTCAAACAATTATGGCTCAAAAGGAACCAATGAAGTATGGAAAAGTGGATAAGGCTGATCTCGAAATGAGTATTTACAGTCCCGATTCAAGTGCTTCTGCGGTTATTCTATGTAATTATGGATATTACGATTCTCAAAATATGCAGTTTGTGCACCAGAGGCGAATAAAAATTTTAAAAGAAGAAGGTAAGAGTTTTGCAAATTTATCAGTTCCCGGAGCCGAAAAAACAAACGTCAAAGGTCAAACCTTAAATATGGAAAATGGGAAACCTGTTATTACCAAGCTGGGTAAAGATGGTATTTTTATTGACCGCATAACAAAAAACGTTTACTCCGTCCGAGTGGCAATGCCCAATGTAAAGGTTGGTTCCATAATCGATGTAGAATATTACTTTGAAGGGATTCCGCCTCATTACTGGAGTTTTCAGGAAACCATACCGGTACGCTGGAGCGAATTAATTCTCGAGGAGAACACATTATTTTCTTGTCGCAAGACCATGACCGGCTATATTGCCCTTTCGGAGAGTTCTAATGGGAGATGGGTGGCAAAAGATGTTCCTGCATTTAAATCGGAACCTTATATCAATAATTATAAAAATTACCTGAGTCGGCTTAATATCGAAATTTCTAGTATTCATATTCCCGGCACATATTACAAAGATTATGCAACTACATGGGAGGCAGTAGCAAAAACACTTCGCAATGATGAAGATTTTGGAATGCAATTAGCTGCCCTGAATTTCTATCTGAACGGACTTGAAAAGGAAATCAAAACTGCAACTTCAGTTCCCGAGGAACGAATGGAAAAAGCATACGAAGCTATTAAGAAAATTAAATGGGATAAGGGTGAATCGCTGTGGCCATCAAAAAACGGCATGAGTTATGCATTTAACAAAAAAATAGGGAATGCAGCCGACATAAATTTAAATCTTATTCTATTGCTTCGCAAGTTGGACATTCAGGCAAATCCGGTGGTTTTAAGCACACGCGAAAATGGCATTTTACCTCCATATTCCGTAAGTTTTGATAAATTAAATTATGTGATGGTGCAAGCTGTAATAGGCGAAAAAACGTATCTTTTGGATGCCACCGATGAAAATCTTCCAATAGGATTATTACCAGAACGTGCCATTAATGGCCGTGGACTGGTTATTAACAAAGAGACACAAGATTGGGTTGATCTGACACCTCAGAAAAAAGACAAATCTACATCTATTCTTATTTTGAAGCTGGGAGAAGATGGAACACTGAAAGGTGACTGGAAAAAATCTACTTATGATTTTGGGGCTTTAGATTTACGGGAACATTATAAAACATTCAATAGTCAGGACGAATATTTAAAACATCTTGAAAGTGATAATATCGGTCTTTCCATTGAAAATTACAAAATAGATAATCTCGACAGTATTCAACAGCCTGTAAAAGAAGAATTTTCAATAATTTTTAAAAACCGGATAACAAAAATAAACAATCAACTGTTTTTCAATCCTTTGTTATTCGAAAGAATCTCTGAAAATCCTTTTAAAGCTGAAGATAGAGTTTATCCGGTTGATTTTGTTACTCCAAGTGAAAAAACTCAATTACTTTCACTTGAGTTACCCGAAGGCTATTCAATTGAACAATTACCAAAAAACATCAAAATGGTAATCCCTGAAAATGGAGCCAGTTTCTCGATGCAATCTTCTGTAAATGAGAATAAAGTTCAGGTTTTGTTTAAATTAAATATAAACAAACCGATCTTCTTTCAAAAAGATTACCGTGATCTGAAATCCTTTTTTGATGAGTTAGTGAAAAAACAAGCAGAAATGTTGATAATTAAAAAAGTATAATGGTATGCTCAGAAAAATTTTTTTAGGCATTCTTTTGATGGGGTTTTTAGGAATTCTATCGGCCAAAGATTTGAAATACCCGGTAAATGAAATTCCTGCTGCATTGAAAGAAAATGCACACACTGTCATGCGGGTTTACAAGCAGGAAGTAGAAATAAAATCAGAAAAATCAGCTGTTGTTTCTGTTACTGAAGTTCGGACGATTCTGAACAAAAACGGAGAAAGAAACAGTTATTTTATGGAAATGTGTAATCCGATGAATAAGATAACTGCAGTGAAAGCAAAGGTATATGATGAAACCGGAAAACAAATCAGAAGCTTTGGAGCCGACGATGTTATAGATCGAAGTTATATCAGCGATTTTTCAATGTACGAAGATAATCGTTTGAAAATAATTGATCCGAAAAATCAAACCTATCCGTTTACTGTAGAATATACGTACCAGATGGATATGAAACAAACTTTGTTTCTACCATCGTGGAACCATGGCACAGAAAATACTTCGTTTGAAAACTCTACTTTTATTGTAAAAGTACCTTCCGGTTATGTTATTCGTTTCAAGGAATATAACATATCGGATAAAGTAGTTAAAACAACTTTAGAAGGAAAAGATGTTTATGCCTGGAATCTTAAAAATTTGAAAGCAAGAACGGACGAACCCATGGCATCAATTACAACTCCCGATTATCCACTGGTTCTGCTCGCGCCGAATGGTTTTGTTGTTGGAGAATCGAAAGGTTCGGCTGAAAGTTGGAAAGAGTTGGGAATGTGGGCATCATCCTTAATATTAGATAAAGATAAACTTCCGGATGCTACTATCGCAAAAGTGAAAGAAATGACAGCTAATTGTAAAAATGATGTAGAGAAAATAAAAATCCTTTATGAATTTATGCAACAAAAAACACGTTATGTGAGTATTCAGATTGGGATTGGTGGATGGCAACCTTTTGATGCTACAACGGTTGATAAAACGTCTTATGGCGACTGTAAAGCATTGTCGAATTACATGAAATCTCTTCTAAGCATCGTTGGAATAAAATCATACTACACTTTGGCTAGTGCTGGTGCAGAAAGTAATATGATTGACAATTCATTTCCAACCAGCCAGTTCAATCATGTGATTGTTTGTGCTCCTATCGAAAAAGACACTGTATGGCTCGAATGTACAAGTCAACGTTTACCCTTTGGTTTTAATGGAGATTTCACCGACGACAGAGATGTTTTATTGGTAGATGGAGATAATAGTCGACTTATACACACACGAAGCTATCAGGCAAATGAAAATTGTATTAACCGTTTTTCTACAGTAAAACTGGATGATGACGATTCGGGTGAAGCGAAAGTTACAACGCATTATATCGGATTATGTTACGATCAAATGCAGCCCATTTATTATGCTGATAATGCCGACAAACTGAAAAGAATAACACAAAGCATTGAACTTCCTTCGTTTAAATTAAATGATTTTACGCTGACCGAAAACCGAAGCAAAACTCCTTCATTCGATCAAAAACTGAATATCTCCGTCACAAATTACATTCATAAATTAGTCGGAAATATTGCATTACTTCCTATGAGTTTTATGAATAAGCTCACTTCAATTCCAGATAAAGTGCGGAATAGAAAAACAGAAATGTGCATTAGGCGACCCTATATGGAAAATGATACGGTTATTTATGAAGTTCCAAAAAGCTATGAAATAACACAACTGCCGGAGAAAGTGGAATTGAAAAATGAGTTCGGCAATTATTGGACAAAAGCTTCACTAATAGGCAATTCTATTACCTATATTCGTCATTTCGAATTGTTTAAAGGTATTTTTCCGGCTACTGCTTATATCGATTTTCGCGCGTTTCTGGAAAAAATTTCAACTTCCGATGAAGCCATAGCAAGCCTGAAGAAAATATAAATCAATTTACAAAGAAGAAAGTCCATCGCACATTACGATGGACTTTTTTAAGTTTAAGGTTACACTTGCTGCAGAGTGTAACAGTTAAGCGGTATAGTCAATAAAAAATTACGAGTTATTATTCCTCCTGTTAGGTTAAGGCAAATGTTTAGGTTTAAGGACGAATTTTCTATGTTCACTATATTTACCCGAATTGAACTATACCGCTTTTGCTTTCAGCTCAGAAATTGATTCAAATTTGGCGGATAGGAAGCGAAATCAAAATGAAAGCAATCGCATTAAAACAAAGCAAAGCACTGAAACACAGAATTATGTTTGTAATTTTGTGTTTCAGCATTTTTAATTGCTAACTTATTTTAGAACTGAGAATCCATTATGATTTACACAGCCAGGTTCTGAAAGCCATACCACATGCCGGAACTTCTTTGTCATTCAACAGCGAATTTCTATTATAAATAGGTCTGTTCAACGACATTTCTTTATCCAATCGTTGTATTTCCTGAAATTCTGATGGAGTTTCTATAATCTCTACTTCTACTTCTTTTAATGCTTTTGTCAATTCGTCACTTTGAGAAAGTAATACATCAACTTTGTTGACAATTGGATTCCATATTTCTTGATTAATATTTCCTTTTACACACGGACGCATTTTAATTAAACCGGTATTGACAGTATATCCTGAAACAACAAGTTCCGATGCTTTACGATTAAAACAAGAAACTATATTCAAAATGACTTCCCGATCCGCATTCAGACCATCCTTAAGCATCTCATCAATAATAAATTCTAATTCTACATGTTCATTTACTAATACCTGAGCCTCATATTCATTCGGATTCACTGAATAATGGTTCTTTTTCAACCACACTTTTAATACATTTTTCATAAAGCATAATTTTAATTTAGCAAAGAGATGAAATATACCATCTCTTTGCTGTATGATTTTTAGAAGCTAATTTGTTCTGAATAAACTGAAGATCCGTAAGATACAACTACACTATAAGTACCTTTATTAAACATACTTGTAGGCAAGCTTATATCCGCGGTAATTTCGGTATCAACAGTAGTTTGATAAACAAGATTGCCTTTACTGTCTTTAATTGAAATAGTCCCAATACCAATTGGAGAATTGAAGTTAATTATTAAATCACTTCCTACAATATCAATAGTAATATCATTTACTAATATACTACTCATATCGGAAATTGTACTATATCTTGCAGGTGCATTTGGCACTGATCCGGGATCAGTATCACCTTTGAGTGGGTCTCCAGCAAAAACTAATTGACTACACACTAAAGACGCTAAAATTGCAAACTGACCAATAGGTCTAATAATTAACTGTTTCATAAAATTTAATTTTTTGAGAATTGAACATAGGATTTATATGGTGCTAAATTAGATAGTACCGTTCAATTCAACAAAAAAATGAAGAAATTAAATTAGGACAAGGCGTTTTCTAACTATCAGATTAACAGGTAATTGTAATTTGTTAATCAACAATTTTTAGGACAAGGCAAAAAAATCTAAAAAAAACGCACAAAAATGGAAGGTTTTCCTACAAGGATTTGGAGAAAGTATTAGTTTTCGGAAGAAAGATTCTGAAGCAATTGCTCTAAATCTTTTGTGCTCGTGAGTTTCAATTTTTGAGCCAAACGTTGTTTTAATTTATAAAAACTGCCTTGTTGGCATTCAAGAATAAGGATCATATCATTTGTTGGCAAATCCAATAATAAAAGCGAACACAAAATCAATTCTTTCTTGTTAATCTCAGAAGATTTTTCCTTTAATACAATGAATAAGTTGTTAAAGGTTTGATTCATTAATTTATCAAAAGCATTCCAGTCGTCCAAGTGTAAGCAATGCGTATAAATCTCCTTATTAATTAATTCTCGTTCACTTAATGTAGATTTTTTATATGTTGAAGCTTTCAACAGTTTATTTTCCTCTATTTTTCTTATCAGATTCTCCTTGAGCAATACTTGTTTTTGTGTTAATTTTGTTTCCGCATTTTCCAATTGTTTTTCCTTATTTTTATTCCTTTTGCGCAATTGGATAAAAATAAAATAACTAACTAATACACCAACCAATATAATTAGCACAAGTATTAAGGAAAAATGCTTCGATTTTACAAATGCACCTTTCGTTTCATGTATATCTTCCAAAACGGTAGATTTAGTTTGAATCTCAATTTGTCTGACTGAATCAGTACATTCCTGATATTTTGCCATATGCTGCGCCATCTTCTCCAAATTTCCACGCCGATACTCTGTATTAGCTAAAATACGATAACACTCTCTTTGAATAAAAAATGTTGTAGGATACTTAAGAGCCAGAGTTGCATAGTTAACTGCTGAATCATATTGCCTTTTCTCAAAATAAACATCTCCTAAAAATGAACATCTAATAGCATAACTAGTTCCTCTATATGGAAATTTTAAACTTTCATTTAAATAAAATTTTGCTGAATCATTTTCTTTTGATTTGAAGTAGTTTATTCCCATTTCTTGAAATGCTAATCCACACAAAAATGAATCTTTGTTTTGGGAAACGGCCTTTCTATAATTTTCTAACGCTTTACTGTATATTTTTAACAATCGATATACTCTGCCGATATCAATGAGTTTATAAGATACTTGTAGCGCATTATCCGCATT
>JBBQMQ010000180.1:0-8205 GCA_038329115.1 Bacteroidales bacterium | reverse complement strand
CCGGTATCAAGGTAATTGATTTGCTCGAACCGTATTCAAAAGGTGGAAAAATTGGTCTTTTCGGTGGTGCCGGTGTTGGTAAAACCGTATTGATCATGGAACTTATCAATAATATTGCCAAAGGACACGATGGTTTTTCGGTGTTTGCCGGAGTGGGTGAACGTACCCGTGAAGGAAATGACTTACTGCGTGAAATGATTGACTCAAACGTAATTAAGTACGGCGAAGAGTTTAAGAAAAGCATGGACGAAGGCAATTGGGATTTATCCAAGATTGATTATTCGGAAGTTGAAAAATCGCAGGCAACACTCGTGTTTGGACAAATGAACGAACCTCCCGGAGCACGTTCTTCGGTTGCATTGTCGGGTTTGACGATTGCAGAATCATTCCGCGATGGCGGTGGTGAAGGTGGTGGACGCGATATTTTATTCTTTATCGATAATATTTTCCGTTTTACACAAGCAGGTTCTGAAGTTTCAGCTTTGTTGGGACGTATGCCTTCAGCTGTTGGTTACCAACCGACTTTGGCAACAGAAATGGGACAAATGCAGGAACGCATTACTTCAACAAAAAGTGGCTCTATCACTTCGGTTCAGGCGGTTTATGTGCCTGCTGATGACTTGACTGACCCGGCTCCAGCAACCACATTCTCGCATTTGGATGCAACTACCGTGTTGAGTCGTAAAATTTCGGAACTTGGTATTTTTCCTTCCGTTGATCCGCTGGAATCTACTTCACGAATCCTTGACCCATTGGTTGTTGGTGAAGACCATTACAACACCGCTCAACGCGTAAAGCAAATTTTGCAACGCAACAAAGAATTACAGGATATTATTTCCATTCTCGGAATGGAAGAACTTTCGGATGAAGACCGCTTGGTGGTAACTCGCGCTCGAAAAGTACAACGTTTCTTGTCGCAACCAATGTATATGGCTTCACAGTTTACCGGACTTCCGGGTGTTATGGTTTCTATCGAAGAAACGATTCGCGGATTTAAAATGATTCTCAATGGCGAACTGGATTATCTTCCTGAAATGGCATTCCTGAGCGTTGGAACCATTGACGACGCTATTGCAAAAGGACAAAAATTGATTGAGCAATCGAAGAAATAAAAAATAGCTTATTTGAAGCTTATGGCTGACATTGAAGTTATAAAAGATAAAATCTACGAAATCAGAGGAGTTCGTGTGATGCTGGATTTTGATTTAGCAACTTTATACGGTATTGAAACAAGAGTTTTGAAACAAGCAGTAAAACGTAATATAATCGCTTTCCGGATGATTTTATTAACCAAGTTTGAGGCTAATTCATTATTATTCATAGGGGTATCACAATCTGTGATACCCCCTGAATACAACTTCGGAGTCACTCTTCCAATGGCATTTACAGAATAGGGTGTTGCTATGCTTTCAGGAATTTTGCGTTCTGAAAAAGCTATCGAAGTAAATATATCCATTTATGCGTGCTTTTGTGCAAATGAGACAATTTCTTTTGCAAAACAGAGAAATTATTCTTAGTATTGAAGAATTGAAGCAGAAAATGAGTCAGTTAGAACAATTCGGTGAAGAAACTCTTGCTTCAATGAATGATTTAAGCGAAGATACCCGAAAGGAATTTGATGATATTTATATCGCATTAGCCGAAATGGCTAACAAGAAAAAGGAATTGGATAAACCTAATCGAATAGGTTTCGTAAAAGATTAATAATCAATGAAATTAGAAATAATCACTCCCGAACAAATCTATTTTTCAGGTGAAGTAACTTCGGTGACTTTGCCCGGAACGAGTGGACTTTTCACGGTGTGGGAAAATCATGCGCCTCTTATTTCGTCATTGAAGCCGGGAAAAATTAGTTACAAGGCTGATAAAGATGAAACAGAACTGAATGTAGATGGCGGTTTTGCGGAAATAAGCAATAATGTGGTTACGGTTTGTTTGGAATTGGTAAACTCCTGATTTGATGGGAAAACTAAAACAACGTCTCGAAATTATTTTGACAGCGGTTATGTTGATTAGCGGTTGGGGCGTTTGGGGTTTGTTGAAAACCGTCTTACCGAATGTTTTATTTGGATGGTATCCGGTTATTCCGAGTTTTTTTTACATATTGGGTCTCGTTTTTATCTATATTATTACAAGAGATTACAAGGAGAATCAGCGGAAACTGGTCAATCTTTACATGATAATTAAATTCTGTAAAGTTGCACTTTCGGTAGTATTGGTTGGAATTTATTTTGTTGCAGTAAAAGTACAAATGCGTGATTTCATAATCGTTTTTATGGGATTTTACTTATTATATTTGGGAATTGAAACTTATTTTTTCTACCTGACAGAGGAAAATATAAAGAATAAAAAATTGAATGAATAACTTTCGTAAAATAGTAAGTCTGATAGTGCTTTCGCTCTTTTTGTCAACGACGTTGGTCTTTGGAAATGAAGCTGCACCTTCTTCAACTGAGAAAAAAGAACCGCTTAACGTAAAAGAACTAATTCTGGAACATTTAGCGGATTCATATACCTGGCATATAACCAAAGTTGGCGAAACAGATATTGCCATTCCACTTCCGGTAATTGTTTACAGTCAGACGTCTGGCTGGCACGTATTTTTGTCCTCGGCATTTCACGAAGGAGCCGAACACGAAGGACTTTCCATTGCTGCCGAAGGAAAATACAAAGGCAAAATTGTTGAAAAAGATGCGAAAGGAACCGAAGTAAAACCATTCGATATTTCCATTACCAAAGTGGTGCTTTCATTGCTATTCAATAGTTCGTTGCTGATTTTCATTATTTTAATGGTTGCACGTTCATATAAAAAAGAAAAATTAGAATCGAAAAAAGGCTTTGTCGGATTTATGGAAATGTTTATTATGAACATAAATGACGACGTAATAAAACCTTGTATTGGAAAAGATTACAAAAAATTTGCTCCGTATTTGCTGACTGTTTTCTTTTTTATTTTCCTGAATAATCTGATGGGAATCATTCCTATTTTTCCCGGAGGAGCTAATGTTACCGGAAATATCGCCATTACTTTCGTATTGGCAATCAGTACATTTATTATTGTAAATATTTTTGGAACCAAAGAATATTGGCGTGAAATTTTCTGGCCGGATGTTCCGGTATGGCTGAAAGTGCCGATACCCTTGATGCCGGCCATTGAGTTAGTGGGTGTTTTTACCAAGCCATTTGCGTTAATGATTCGTCTTTTTGCGAATATGCTTGCCGGTCACTCCGTTGTGTTGGGTTTGACGTGTTTGGTGTTTGTTACCGTGAGTTTAGGACCGGCAATGAATACAAGCATGACGGTGGTTTCGCTCTTATTTACAATCTTTATCAATCTGGTGGAAGTACTGGTTGCCTATATACAAGCGTATGTTTTTGTATTGTTGTCGGCGGTATTTATCGGTTTGGCGCGGGTTGAACCGCATCACAAATAAGCCACCTAAATACCCCTAATGGGGACTTTAAAATTGTATAATTAGAATACAAAATTAGATATTAATAAATTATAAACTATGTCTTTAAGCCCCTTTCGGGGGTTTGGGGGCTATAAACAAATTACATTATGTTACTTACAATTTTATTACAAGCTGCCGCAGGTGCAGGTTTAGCTAAATTAGGTGCAGGACTTGGTGCAGGTTTGGCAGTAATTGGTGCAGGTCTTGGTATTGGACGAATTGGTGGATCGGCTATGGACGGTATTGCCCGTCAACCGGAAGCTGGATCAGACATCCGTTTATCTATGATTATTGCTGCGGCTCTTGTTGAAGGTGCTGCTTTATTTGCAATCGTAGTTTGTGGATTTATTTTGTAAAAATATGCACCATAAATCCTCCGCAAAGGACTTTTGAGTTTGATTCGTTAAGTTTAGAAAACGTACTACTGTTTCTTAAAGTCCCCTATCGGGGGATTTAGGGGGCTTTTAAAATCTATGAATTATGTCATTATTAACGCCTGATTTAGGCCTGTTATTCTGGATGTTTCTTTCATTCGGAATAGTTGCTTTTATCCTTGTAAAATTCGGATTCCCCGTTATTCTTAAAATGGTGGAGGAACGCAAGGCATATATCGATGAGTCACTTCTCAGCGCTCAAAAAGCTTATGATGATTTGGCAAAAGTGAAAGACGAAAGTCTGGCAATTCTCGATAATGCCCGCAAAGAACACATCAAAATTTTGAATGAAGCGTCACAATCAAAAGAAATGCTTATTAAAGATGCCAAAGAAAAAGCGTCGATTGAAGCTGCCAAACTGATAGAAGATGCTCGTAAACAGATTTTGAGTGAAAAAGATGCTGCCATCCGCGATATTCGCAGTCAGGTGGCTCAACTTTCGGTTGATATTGCTGAAAAAGTGCTTCGCGGACAATTGGATAAAAAAACAGAACAAATGGATATGATCAACCGTTTGCTCGACGAAATCAATGTTTCTAAATCATAAGTTGGTTGATTGGTAAATTAGTTAATTGGTTCATCCGATAATTAGTTCATTCAATCGTAAATCTAAAAATCGTAAATTTAAAATGAATTCAGGACTTATACCGGTTCGTTATGCCAAGGCGTTGTTGGATTTTGCCAATGTGAGCAAAGAGCAAGATCGTGTGTACACCGAAGCAAAAGCCATTACACAAAGCTATTTTCAATTTTCTGAATTGAAAACAGTTCTTGATAATCCCGTTTTGGCAAATGCCGAAAAGCGGAAAATCATCCTTTTGGCAGCCGGAGGAAATGCAAGCAAACCGTTCGAACGTTTTCTGGATTTGATTCTGGAAAACAACCGCGAAAAACATTTGCATGAAATTGCCCTGAAATACATTGATTTATACCGGAAGCAAAAAAACATCCATTTCGGTAAGCTGACAACTGCTTCGGCTGTAAACTCAGAAACTGAAAAACGGTTGATGACGTTGGTAGAAAAAACCACCGGAGGAACTATTGAAATGGAAAAACTGATTGACCCTGAGATCTTAGGTGGTTTCATGTTCGAAGTGGACTTTGTGCGTTGGGATGCCAGCGTTTCCGGTCAACTCCGCAGAATCCGTCAGGAATATATTGAGAAAAACAGAAAAACCGTTTAGACATTTACCATTTATGTATTTACCATTTACTAATTTAAATGGTAATATGCAGAGATTAAATGGTCAATAGTAAATGATAAAATAGTAAATTATAATAAGATGTCTGATAATATTAAGGTGAGCGAAGTATCCGAAATACTCCGGATGCAACTCGAAGGAATTGATACCAGCGTACAGTTTGACGAAGTAGGAACTGTGCTCCAGGTGAGCGACGGTGTGGTTCGTATTTACGGACTTCGCAATGCCGAAGCCAACGAATTGCTGGAATTTGAGAACGGTATCAAAGCCATCGTGATGAACCTCGAGGAAGATAACGTCGGAGCTGTTTTGCTTGGACCAACCAGCCAGATAAAGGAAGGTTACACTGTGAAACGTACCAAACGAGTAGCATCAATCAATGTTGGTGAAGGAATGTTGGGTCGCGTTATTAATCCGCTTGGTGAACCGCTCGATGGAAAAGGCAAGTTAAGTGGCGAAATGATTGAATTACCGCTGGAACGTAAAGCTCCGGGCGTAATTTATCGTCAACCTGTAAATCAACCGTTGCAAACAGGTTTGAAAGCTGTTGATGCCATGATTCCAATCGGACGCGGACAACGTGAGTTGATTATCGGTGACCGTCAGACCGGTAAAACCAGCGTGGCGATAGACACCATTATTAATCAGAAATCTAATTTCGATGCAGGTGATCCGGTTTATTGTATTTATGTGGCTATCGGACAAAAAGGTTCGACAGTGGCAACCATTTACAATACGTTATTGGAAAAAGGTGCCATGGACTATACTGTTATTGTATCAGCCACCGCTTCTGACCCTGCTGCACTTCAATATTATGCTCCGTTTGCCGGTGCAACCATTGGCGAATTCTTCCGCGATACCGGTCGTCATGCCTTGGTGGTTTATGATGATTTATCAAAACAAGCCGTTGCATACCGCGAAGTTTCGTTGATTCTTCGTCGTCCTTCAGGTCGTGAAGCTTATCCCGGCGATATTTTCTACTTGCATTCACGCTTACTCGAAAGAGCTGCCCGTGTTATTTCGCAACAGGAAGTGGCCGAACAAATGAACGATTTACCAGAAAGTCTGAAAGGAAGAGTAAAAGGTGGCGGTTCGTTGACTGCTTTGCCAATTATTGAAACGCAGGCTGGTGACGTTTCGGCATATATTCCAACCAACGTAATTTCGATTACCGACGGTCAGATATTTCTTGATACTGATTTGTTTAATCAGGGAAATCGTCCGGCAATCAACGTAGGAATTTCGGTTTCGCGCGTAGGTGGAAATGCACAGATTAAAGCAATGAAGAAAGTAGCAGGAACATTGAAAATGGATCAGGCACAATTCCGTGAACTGGAAGCGTTTACCAAATTTGGTGGCGATATGGATCCGGTAACGGCCATGACAATTGACAAAGGTCAAAAAAATACACGTTTGTTGGTTCAGGCTTTGCACGAACCAATGTCGGTTGAAAAACAGGTGGCAGTGCTATATTGCGGAACAAACGGTTTGTTGTCTTCGGTGCCAATTGAAAAAGTTCAGGAGTTCCAAAAAGAATTCTTAATGGTGCTCGAAATGTCGCATCAGGCTGATGTGTTGGATCTTATAAAAAAAGGAATTATCAACGACGAAGTAACCGGAATTTTGACAAAAGTTGCTAGTGAAGTAGCAAGCAGACTGATCTAGCCCCCTAAATCCCCCTTGGGGGACTTAAAAATAGTTTTAGACAATATCACGGTTTTCAATTGTAAATCGTAAATGAATAAATTGTAAATAAAAGAATGTCTTCATTAAAGGAAATAAAATCACGTATTCAGTCGGTAAAATCGACTCAGAAGATTACGTCTGCCATGAAAATGGTATCTTCGGCTAAACTGCGTAAAGCGCAAAAGACCATCGAGAATTTTTTTCCGTACGAACAAAAATTGAACGGTTTACTGAATAATTTTCTGAGTGCCGAAGAAGATAATGTTTCTGTTTATGCCGAAACCCGTGAGGTAAAACGGGTTGCAATTATTGCGTTTTCTTCCAATTCCAGTTTATGTGGGAGTTTTAATAGTAATGTGATTAAGAAATTAACTCACACCATTGATACATACAAATCGCTTGGAAAGGAAAATATTCTTGTTTTTCCGGTTGGAAAGAAGATTTTCAAAGCCTGCATTAAAACAGGTCATGAACCACTGGGAGATTTTGAAAAAATGGCCGACAAACCTACTTATGCCGCTGCATTGACTCTTGCTGACGAGATAATGCAATTGTTCAAAAGCAAACAAATTGATAAAGTTGAACTGATTTACCACCATTTTAAAAGCAAAAGTTCTCAGGTTTTGACTGAAGAAACCTATTTACCAATTCAATTGCAATCCACAACGAAAGGAACTGTGGCACTGGATTATATTGTGGAGCCCGATAGGGCAACGATTATGGCTGAATTGATTCCGAAAGTGCTTCGCTTGAAAATTTATACTGCTCTGCTGGATTCGAACGCTTCGGAACATGCAGCCCGAACCATAGCCATGCAAATGGCTACCGATAATGCTTCTGATTTGCTTCAGGAACTTTCCCTGCAATACAATAAATCCCGTCAACAAGCCATAACCAATGAATTGCTTGATATTATAGGTGGTTCGTTCGGTCAGAACTAAATAAGATCATAGCATTAGAATAAATCCGGCTGAAGATGATCTTCTTCCGGATTTTTTTTGATTAATATTTGAATTGGAATATTTTTTTTAAATTACTCAAAAACAGAATGCTTTTTACTTTGTTAGAATAAAAAAAGGATAAACGAATGAATAAAAAAACCACACTTAGTACGAAAGAAAAGTCGGTACATATAAATATCGATTCAAATTATTACGGTGCTATTGCCGAAATTGGCGGAGGACAGGAAACGGTAAGGCATTTGTTTCAGGCTGGTGGTGCTTCAAACACGGTGGCCAAATCTGTTTCTGCCTATGATAAATTATTTAGCGATCATTTTTACAATCAGGGAAATCCGGCAAGACATGTAGCCGAAGCCCGGTTGCGGAAAATGATTGATTATGAATATGGTGAACTGATTGAAATACTGGATAAAAAAACCGAACGCAAATTCTTTACTTTTGCCAATACTGTTGAAACACTTAATTT
>JBBQMQ010000179.1:0-8237 GCA_038329115.1 Bacteroidales bacterium | reverse complement strand
CCTGTCCCAGAATCAAACTTCGTTTCTGAAGTAAAAAGCGCATTTCCACAAGCTACACAATGATAAGTACCATCTTTTTCTTCATGCAAATATTTGCCAGTAAATGGCAGCTCAGTTCCCTTTTCACGCAAAATCGCATATTGTTTTGCGGTAAGGTTTTGTTTCCACGCATTTTCATTTAGAGGCACTGGTTTATCTTTCATTATATTTATATGAATTACACACGATTGCTTTCGTCGTTCAAAAGTTCAGCAAACTGTTTTTGAACTTTTTCTAATTTTGGGTTAATGACCAGCTGACAATATGTTTCGTCTTTATTCCGTGCAAAATAATCTTTGTGATATGACTCAGCAGAATAATATTCTTTGAGAGATTCAATTTGTGTAACTATCTTTGCACCTTCCTGATTAGTTGCATTTAATTCTGAAATAAACGCAATCGCTTGTTTTTGTTGTTCAGAATTACTTACGAAAATAACTGAACGATATTGCGTACCAACATCAGAACCTTGCCTATTTACAGTCGTAGGATCATGAGAAGCGAAGAAAACTGTCATTAAGTCTCGGTATTTTATTAGTGAAGGATTATATTCAATACGAATAACCTCAGCATGTCCAGTATTGCCATCTGAGACTTGATCATAAGTAGGCTTTTTTGTATTGCCGCCAGTATATCCAGGCTCGACTGCTGTGACACCTTTAAGCATTTTAAACACGGCCTCTGTGCACCAAAAACAACCTTTGCCAAATACAGCTATTTCTTTTTTAGAGTTTACTTGCATTATCTGTGAAATATACCGGCACAGAAACTGACCGATCATTTTCTGGTAATCCAGATGGATTATCTTTTTGGAATATTATAGTTCCAGTCTCAGTGGCAGGAGTTGTAAATGTTACAGTACCTTCAAATGGCACAAAATCATTTGTCATCCATTCCCCTTTGGCTTGTACAGGAGCCTGCCCCAAAACAATACCATTCGCATCAAGAACCTTCACTGGAAATGATGCCTCAAAATACCAACTACCACGAGCTTCGCCTTTAACAACAAGTGGACTCTGTACCAAAACACTAGCTAAAGGCACAGTTACATGAATAAGATCATCATTAGACATATTATTCACCGGCGGAGTTGGAACGGAAACAGCGGGTTTATTGTAATTAAATATCGCAAATGCAACTATAATTATTAGAACAATTACGCCTACAGTTGTCCAAATTATTTTTGTGTTCATAAATATTAGTAATTAGCTACTATATAAAGAGCCGTTTAATGTGCCATTTTGTTACATTATACACCACCTATCGCTGATCGATGCCACTTCCTGTAATTGGTATTTGGGGGCCTAGATATTTCGGTCGGCGGTCAAATAGTAAATTACTTAGCGCTTTCACATCACCAAACACTTCACGAACCTCATTTCGAAACAAATAATGCCCTCTGTCAGCTTCGATGCCATACGCAACCACACGCAACCTTCGAGCGATATAAACAGCCCTAGGCAAATGAAACGATTGGCTAACCACCACCATAGACTCAATTTTAAAAACATCTCTTGCTCTGAACATCGAACTGTATGTATCAAAACCAGCATGATCTAAAAATACATCGGCATCCGGAATTCCATTTTTAAGTAAATATTTTCTAACAGGTTCAACTTCATTATGATCAAGTGAGCTATTGTCACCAGTTACAAGAATCTTGTCGACTAGTTGTTTATTGTATATTTCGATTGCTTTATCAACCCGATCTTTTAAAACAGGTGAAATCTGACCACTTTTTAATATTGCAGCGCCCAAAATAACCGCGACTTGCGTGTGAGGCAAATCATCGCTATTACTATAAATATATGCTCGTGAAGCATATTTAATTACAAAAAAACTTATTGCAAAAATCGTTACCGCAATTACAGATATGCAAAAGATAAAAAAGAAACAATATTTTATATAATACGGTAAATGAAATTTCATTTAATATTTGCGAATCACACCTTTAACAATCGCAGCAATCTTTAAATCGTATTCAGGATAAATTGGTAAATAATTTTTATTAGCTGGTTGCAGATATACCAAATTACCTTTTTTCTTGTAGTATTTCATTGTCCATCCACCGTCCACTTCAGCAATTACAATATCGCCGTCCTTTGGATCACCCCTTCGCTCCACAACAACCAAATCTCCCTCTTTAATACCCTCATCAATCATCGAGTCACCTTTAACTTCCAGAAGATACGTCGAGTCTTTATCTTTAATTAAATAATCTTCTAAACATAAAGTATCAGTGGACTGCTCATCGGTTACGGTAGGAAAACCAGCTTCTACAAATCCTAGGAGTGGCACCTCATTGAACATTCTGTTCGGCGTAAGTTTGCCTGTTGAGTCTTTACTTACTATACCTTCCTCAACTAATTTGTTAATGAGTTTATATACGGCATTTTTAGATTTGAAGCCAACAAGAGCCATAATCTCTGTGTAACTAGGCATTCTTTTATTGTTTCGGTAAAAAGAAATTATTTTATTTTTGTACCTTTCCATGTGAGTTATATTATAGCAAAAAGGTTGAAACCATGCTAAATGATTTTGAAAACCAGCTCGATTGAACGCGCGAAGCTCGACGTAAACTGGCAATACTCGAAAGCAAGAATTTGTGGCGTCGAGCTTCGCGCGTATATGACAAACCCTTGATAATTCTCTGATCGATTACATCATTTAATGCCTCCAATTCATCGCGTAAAGTTTTTTCTAAGTTTTGTTTGCTCATAATATTTTTAATTTATTTTTTACTAACTTTATATTTATAGTATAGGTGAACGATTGTTCACCGTCAACAAATTTGCCTGTGGATAACGAATTGGGATACGAAAAAGCCTCTACCGCAATAGCGATAGAGGCTTTTTCGTATTCAATTACTGATACTGTATAAAGACAGGTCTAGGCTTAAATTGCATTACTTCTTCAGGCGTGACCATACGTGTACTTGGTGACAAAATGTCATTCTTATAAAACAACTTGTACCCAGTAAACTGAACTGGTTCAGCTGCAACTATTTTGCTGTAAGTTGTGAATTTTCTTGCTGGTGATCCCCAACCATCCATATCCATTACAATCTGCACTTCAGGCAAAGGTGTAATTTTTTTGAAATTTGTAACCATCGCCGAGGTGAACCGATGCACAATTAATATTTTTGGTGGTAAATTATTTTCTTGAACCAAACTTGCTAAATAATTCGCTGCATAATTTATATCTTCTGCATCCATTGTGCCAATTACGGTTCCTGGTCGATTACCTCTTTTCATATAAAACTCAGGATCGAGCGCCAGATGCACTTGGGGCATTTTTAAATATTTTTCTAATTCAGGTAGCTCTGAAGGCAGGTCACTGAGTCCTGCTTGTATTTCCAAAATAACAATGCCGTTCACTTGTGCCGCTAGATCAATCGCCTTATCAATTTGTGCATCTGACATTCTGGCACGATATTTTCCATCGGCACCCGCTGCAGCTTGCGCTGTTACTGCAATATAATCAATCGCTGGTATTGTTGGAGTGGTTGGATCCGCTGCAGCCCATTTCTCTGCTTCAGCTCTTAACATGGCCAACATTCGTTCTGGAGGATATTCACCAAGCACACCCATCTTTGTAGATAGAAAGTTACCGTAATAAGCGATAATACGATTAAAAGGTAAAAGCGCGTCTACGTTCGGATAAACAGTCTTTGCTGGCCAAAGCGGGGTTTTAATAGGCACACTGACAAATGTAGAACTAGCTGTGGATGTTGCTGTGGTACTAGCATTAAGAATAGTCGCGGAAATAGTACTACTTGCTGTAGCCAGAACAAGCATTCTTTGATCATAATCAGCAAAATCCAAAACTCTTTTTGGCACAGGTGCATCTGCCATTTTATCAACAACAGAATCATACGTTGTAGATAATAAATCCGTATAATTCAGTAAGTAAAATCCAAACAGTAGCACCAAAAACAAAACCGCTCCGAAAATTATCGGCGGATATCGAAATAAATCAGATTTCTTTACAGACATATTTACAGTCTACCACAAATCCTCAGAATATGTTTGATCCTGAGCGTGATTTAATGATGCTGTTGTAAAAATCTTTTGAATTTGTGACGAATTAAAACCTTGTTTTACCAAAGAATCCTGAAACGTCGGATCAATTCCAAGTTCTTCCCTAGATGAACCCGCATTTATACCCAAATCATCGAAATCATACTCTGGAACTGTAATATTCTGTGTATAAGAATATAGTTTAGGCCTAAGAAATGAATAATTTGCAGCCTGACTTGAAGAATATGAACTCAGAAATAGGGCTACAGCGATACTACTTGTTGCCATTATGTTTCTTTTTTTCATGATATTTTAAAAGTGAAATATAATTATTAGCTACATTATCTACTACACTATTCTATATAATATATTTCATTAGAGATTTTCAGTTATAAGTTGAGGCGTAGATTCAACGTTTATAACTTCAAATTTTATACGGCCAATCAACTGCCCTCTCAGAGACTTTACGTCCACACGCCATTTGCCTGGTTGATTTATAATCTTTATAGAATAGGTTCTAAAGCCACCTTCCCGTCCTCCTATAATAGAGAGCTGGGTCTGATTCTCTACAGACCACTTTTTGGTCACCTCATCATAATGTCGCCACTCATGAATCACATCAGTACTTAGACCTGCTGGTGCAAAAATTGACGAGTAAACATATACCGGCTGACCCGATATTCCATGAAAAAGTTCGTACGGTTCAAAAAAGCTCCAAAAATCTCGCTCCTCACCAGTCGCCTCATATACGCCCGCACTTGCACGAGTAATAGAATGAAAAACGCCACCATCTTTTAATGACAAAGGAATAGGTGGAATTAAATTGGTAAAATATAAGAGATTTATAAGTACTGTGATTCCGGCAATTGTTATAAAAAGCAACCGACGACTTTTATAAAATCTCTCACGCGAAATTAATCTTAGACAAAATATAAACAAATAAATAATCACTAGACTAACAATTCCACTCAAAATAAATACAGAATCACCAAAACGATGAACAATGACTGGTACAATAAAAATTGCAAATGAATAAGTTGAAATGAACAACATACTCGTCTGAAAAACCAAACGCGTGTAATGGTGCTTTAAAAGTTCATTAAAAATAAAAACTAATGCAAGAAAAGACAGAAACGGCCAACTTGATGATAAGGTACCGCTTCTAAAATAAAAGACCAAAAAAGTACTAAGGAGACCTCCAAATGCAAACTGTATTGTGATAATCAGCCAGAAATGAATAATTCGTGAAGTCTTTTCAACAAGTTTATGTTTTTTGTTTTCGTATAGATTTATAAGTAATATACCAATTGCCGCTATGACAATATGGGCGCCAACCCATAAATTTTCCCAGAATAAATCTACTCGTTTGAGTGTCAATGCATCAAAGACGAAACCACCAAAAAGTGAGAGTGACGAGATCCATCTCTCATTGCGTAAATACCAAGATGTGAAAGTTTTCAAGCGCATTCAGTAAAATTGTACCACAAAAAAAGCGCCGCCAGTCCCTGGCGGCGCTTTTTTTACTTAAGACTACGAGAGATGCTTCGAGACCAACTTGGTCATTTCAAACATATCAACCGTTGCTTTTCCACCGAAAACTTTCTTTAGGTCAGCATCAGCTAGAATATTGCGCTTTGCCTTTGGATCTTGGAGTTCATTCTTCTTGATGTACTCCCAGAGCTTCTTAACTACTTCAGATCGAGACATTGGGCCCTTGCCGACAATGACTGCAAGCTCAGCACTGATAGTCAACGGCTTCATAAACGCAGAATTGGTCTTTGGCATATTTATATTAATTATTATTTAACGACTTACCTATCATACCATAGTTACGAATGATTGGGAATTAGGTAATTCATAACCTACCTTAGTACAACAAGGCTATGTCGGATCGAATCAAATAGTCCTAGTAAAGAATTCCGATCAAATTCGTTCACGCTGCCTTCAGGATAATTGCTAATCGCACCGTAATGAACATAGTACCTAACGGCTACACAAGGATTTGTGCCTGCTACTGCATAGACGGTTTCTTCATAACGATTGCCGGCACCGACGTCATTTGTACTTGTAGAAATAGACTCTGGAATTATAAATTTAATTCCTTCGATCAGTGTTTTTTGAGACAGCTATGCAACCAGAATATGTTTGCTCGTTACTCTCAAGAAAGTTGACTCTGTCGCCATTATTAATTAACTCAAAAATTCCTTGTGGATCAGTATAATTTGTTCCTTTATTGTCACCGTCGTGCATTAATGGTATGACCCTACCATCACTAAGCACCAAAGACACACTATTATCGTTAAAATACGAGACATTTATTGTTTTATTCGCATCACAAGCAAATAAAGCTGTACTTACAAGCTTATGTTTTAGTGTTTGATAATAAATTATTACAATTAACATCAAAACCACAAGAATAACTGCCGAAATAATCACTTTTGTCCGTGATTTTTTATCCATTATATTTTATTTAGTTTCTAAACCTTTTCATAAACACCAATCATTGATATGTCACTCACAATCGCTTCTTCCATTTTCATCCTAAGGTCAGTCTTGCTGCTATTGACTGGCAGATCCAAAATTGAATCCAGTGCATACAAGTGAAATTCATAACGATGTCTTCCAATCGGTGAACATAACGGCGCCCACCCCAATTCTGCGAGATCGTTTATTCCCTCCTGTGCGTCCATAGGCAAAATACCTGAACCTAATTCTCGAATCTTTGGATCGATATTCCATACAACCCAATGTACAAAATCGCCTCACGGAGCATCATGATCTCGGACAATGAGCGCTAACGACCTTGTGCCATCTGGTACATCTGCAACAGAAATTGGTGGATTTGTCCCTTCACCCTGGCATGTATATTCTTTTGGAATAATTTTACCGTGCTTAAAAGCTGTACTGGTTATTTTCATATTAAAAACGTTATTTTTTAATAATCAAATTGCGACCTTTATACAATTATTAAGCCGTTTGGGAGTCGATTTTATTTCAAAGAAAAGTAATTCAAAAGTTTTTTTATGCCTGCCAAATTTTGATCCCACTCGATTGAACTATGAGTCTTAAATTCTACAGTAATCGCTGGTATACCAATTGATGCTAACCAGCCTTCTGCATCGCCTGTTACAGGATACGCATTAAAAGATTTGACTGCCGAATATCCTGAGGCACTTGAATACGCGTTCATTATATCCAGAGTCACAGGCAAAATACCTGACTTACATTCTGAAGCGTAAACACTGCCTGCCGCACTGTGCCAAAAAACAAACGCGAGCGGTTTTTCAGTTAAAGCAAAATCCCGAATCGCTTTCGTCTCCGGCTCAGAGAAAGCCGAGGAACCAGCACTTGTTATCTTTGATTGCCATCTTCCTTTTGGTTGCCACTTACAATCAAAGTTTCGATTTAGATCAACATCATTTGCGTTAAATCGTCCAGTAGCCAAAACTTTTGTACTTGTAGAAACATCGCTTACCGAAAATCTACCCTCTTTACCAGTCACAGCAAAAACACCATCGGGATTTGCATTTGGAATTACAGCAATCTTCAAACCTTTTGGAATTACAATCTGATTTTGATTTAAATAATCAATGAATTGATACGCGAGTAACACACTATTCCATTCATATCCACCATGGACGCCGCCCACGAACACCAGTTGTTTATTCCCGACACCAAATGTGTAGGCATCAATTTTACGGCCTTGGACAGACGTTCCAATCACAGCATAACTAGATGTAGCAATTGGTGTTGGAACAAGTACTACTGGCACTTCTGAAAAATTCTTATAAAGTCCAAATGCCAAAATCGCAACCAGTATAAATGCAATACCGATTAGGATTGGTTTTTTAACAAACAACATTATTTAGAATAATACTTAAGCAAAGCTTCTATTCCCGCCTGATTTTTGGTCCATTCAGTACTTGTGTGATTTGTAAGCAGAACACTGATTGCTGGAATATTGTTTTTAGCAAGCCAATTTACCATATCACCAGTAATTGCGTAGAAATTGAAATCTTTGAAAGCTGGGTACCCAGATGCATCAGCATATACTTTGGTGATAGCATCAGTTTCTGAAGAAACCCCATTATGACAATTTGAGGCATAGACTCCTCCTGCTGCGCTATACCACACAACAACAGCTATTGGCTTGTTTTTTTCAACGTAATTCTTAATAGC
>JBBQMQ010000178.1:0-8242 GCA_038329115.1 Bacteroidales bacterium | reverse complement strand
ATGTTGTTAAGTTAAGGATCTTCATTGAATGGAATCTTTGTGAACCTTAGTGCTTTTGTGACTTAGTGGCTGTTATTTTTTTGCCACAAAGACTCTAAGTAACAAAGTATCACAAAGAAATACACTAACTAAACGACATTGTCTTGGGATTTATAAACATACGATTCATTTCCTTATCTTTGCAGGAATTTAATTCGTATTTGAATGAAAAAACTAACCATTTTTCTTTTCATTTTTTCTTCCTTTCAGCTTGCAATAAGCCAAACTGCGAAATATTCAACATCCTGGTTTGGACCAAATGCCAATCCGGTTCCGGAGTTTACGGATGGACGGATTCCGCTCAAAACAACTATCAGCCTTATGGGCGATTCTTATTTTGGTTATGGTGATCAAACAAAAAACGGCTATTTCAAAATAGAGTTTCCACTCCTTCCCGAGCGTGTTTCCTTGAAAATATGGACCTCGCTGTTAGAAAATTACAATGTCACCACTGAGTTGAGTAATTTGCGGGGAATGAATGGTATTACATCAGGTACTGCATCCGGCGATTTCTATGTACAAACAAGAATCCGGTTATTTAATGAGAAAAAATATTCGCCGTCGGTCATTCTAAACAGTACATTAAAGTCGGCTTCAGGAACAAATTTCCTACAAAGGCGTTACTTTGACACGCCGGGTTATTATTTTGACATGGAAATTGGTAAATCCATGTATACAAAAAGTAAGTTTATCAGCGAAATTCGGGGTGTTGCCAACCTTGGTTTTATGTGTTGGGAAACAACCAATAGCATGCAAGACGATGCACCCATGTATGGAGGAAAACTTATAGTAGGAAACCCAATGTGGAAGTTGGAAAATACACTTTCGGGTTACTGGGGCTGGATACATACCAATGCACGTTTAAATCCAACTTTTGATTATGGCGATGCACCGTTGGTTTATGCTGCAAAATTTTCAATATTGAGTAAAAACATTGATTATTTTGTGCAATATCAGTATGGAATTACTGATTTTCCATATCAGCAAATACGGGTTGGAGTGAGCTTCACGTTGAGTAAACTGACACCTAAATACACAGCCCCCTAACCCCCTAAAGGGGGAATTTTGTTAGCTGAAACATTAATTGATTTGGAAATAAAAAAATTTGAGTATTTTTGCAACACAATCAAAAATCAATAGAAACATGAATGTCATAGAAAAAAACAGAAAAAAACTCATTGAACTTTGTGAAAAGCACAATGTGCAACAATTGTATATGTTCGGGTCTATATTAACTGATAAATTTAATTCTAAGAGCGATATTGATTTATTAATTCAGTTTGCAGCTATTGATGAAACAGCGTATTTTGATAATTATATGGATCTGAAAGAACAATTTGAAAACTTATTTCAGCGTTCAATTGATTTAGTTGAAAATCAAGCCGTTCGAAATCCAATATTCAGAAAAGTAATTGATAGAGAAAAACAATTGATTTATGAACGAAAGACAGCTTAAGTATTTATATGATATAAAGTTGGCTATCGATGAGATAAACTTGTTTTTTGCTATAAGCCAAAAATATTTCTGGAATATAAAAGTAAATATTGTACTTAAACGTGCCATTGAGCGAAATCTTGAAATAATTGGTGAAGCCCTGAAATTCCCATTGATAATGCAAGGCGGATTGTTGGATTGAGAAATCAGATAATACATGGCTATGATAGTGTGTCTGATGAAAATATTTGGGGGATAATTATAAATCATTTGCCAAAATTGCTCCTGGAAATAAATAATTTGATTAAAAATGAATAACAAATCCCCGAATATCAATTTGGGGATTATTTTTAGCCCCCTAAATCCCCCAAAGGGGGACTTTTATTAATTAGTTCTTTTTATTAAAATGAATATAGAAAAACAGAAAGAAGAAGTCTTAAAAGCCCCCTTCGGGGGTTTGGGGGCAGAAATCATGGCTCCCGCCGGTTCGTGGGAAAGCCTTTCGGCAGCTATTAAAGCTGGTGCTGACTCGGTGTATTTTGGCATCGAAAAACTGAACATGCGTGCCAAGTCGAGCAGCAATTTTACAACAGAAGATCTGCGCGAAATTGTGCGTATTTGCAACGAAAACAAGGTGAACAGCTACCTGACGGTTAATACTATTTTGTATGACGAAGATATTACGTTAATGCACCAAATCATCGATGTAGCCAAGGAATCTGGCGTTTCAGCCATTATTGCTTCGGATGTTGCTGCCATGATGTACGCATCGAGTGTTGGCGTTGAAGTGCATCTTTCCGTTCAGACCAATATTACTAATGTTGATTCGTTGAAATTCTATTCGCAGTTTGCCGATGTGGTGGTATTGGCTCGCGAATTGAATTTAAAGCAGGTAAAAACCATTTACGATGCCATAGAAACTGAAAAAATCACAGGCAAAAACGGAAAACCCATTCGCATTGAAATGTTTTGCCACGGTGCGCTTTGCATGGCAGTTTCGGGCAAATGTTACCTGAGTTTGCACGAAAAAAACCTGTCGGCCAACCGTGGTGCGTGCAACCAGATTTGTCGGCGAGAATATATTGTAAAAGACAAAGATTCTGAAATTGAACTGGAAATTGATAACGAATACATTATGTCGCCCAAAGATCTGAAAACAATCGGCTTTTTGGACGAAATGCTGAATGCCGGTGTTCGTGTTTTTAAAATTGAAGGCCGGGCACGTGGTGCTGAATACGTAAAAGCAGTGGTAAGTTGTTACCGTGAAGCTATAGAATCGTGCCTCAACGGGACGTTTTCAGACACGAAAGTGGCCGAGTGGGATATTCGCCTTAGTAAAGTCTTTAATCGTGGATTTTGGAACGGCTATTACCTGGGGCAGCGGCTTGGTGAATGGAGCAGCAATTATGGTTCAGAGGCTACGCACAAAAAAATTTATGTGGGCAAATGCACCAACTTTTTCCAAAAACTTGGCGTGGCAGAATTCCTGCTCGAAGCACAATACCTGTCGGTGGGCGACGAAATTCTGATTACCGGCGAAACAACTGGAGCTTACGAAGATACGGTAAAAGAAATCCGTGTAAAGCTTGAACCGGTGGAAAAAGTAGAAAAAGGAACGTATTTTTCGTTGAAAACCAATGAGTTAATACGGCGAAATGACAAGTTGTTTAAGATAGTTCGGACCGAACATGCAAAAGGGAAATGATAAATTCGTCAATACAATGACGAAATATATAAAAAAGGCTTGAATTATTACCATAAATTTATACCGAACTAATAATTCAGGTATGTAATTTTACATTTTAATAAAGTATTTGACTTCACTTCAAAAATCCATTTTTTGAAATCAGGAGGACCAAATTTTGCATCCGGATTATTTGAATAACCATAGCCTTCTTTGGGAATAATAAGCATTTTGGTATCCAATTTTTTATTTTTATTCTCATCGTGAATGTAATTAAAACCGTATTTTCCTGGTCTTAAATTTTCTATCACAATGACGCATTTATTGTTCGTAATAAATTCATTGCCAATTTTTAAACTTTTATTATTTTGATCAAAAAGTTCATAAAGCAGGTTGCCATTATTGTTTCGTAAACCTGTGATTTCTACTGTTAAAATAAATTGCGAAAATACTACTACAACGTTGACAAACAGCATACTAATCAAAACTAGTGTGTTTTTCATTTTGATATTATTTAAAATTACGAATTAATAAATTATTTTATACATTTGAACCCAGCACCATACCAGTAATCATTGGAATAAGCCAAATAATCCAAACCACAATGCTGAATTTATGGAAGTTCAAAATCAGTTGCTCATCTTTTCGTACCAGCACAATTGTTGCCCATACAGCATGAAATAGCATCAATAAAATGGCTACTAAACCGGTCAATCCATGAAAATTTAGTTGAATAATTGATCCCGCCATTTTTCCCATAGCACCTGTTCCAATGGTGTCGCAGGTTAAACCCAACCAAAATACAACAACATGCCAGACTTTGAGCTTTTTCTGTACTTTTTCAGCCCAAACTCCAACGGTATAAATAATACAAGCTGCAAAAATAAAGCAAATAGCAATAATAAGTAAAGTGTTCATAAATAATTGATTAAAATTCCTTTAGCAGTAAAAAATCAGCGATATGAATATGTTTAAATCCTTCCACATTGTCTTTCCAAAACTCGTCCATCGAAACTACATATTTTGGGTAATTATCAGTTATTGATTTGAATGCTCCAAATTCTCTTTCAATAGTTTGTTGCTCTATCATTTTGTAAGGTTATGAGCATATAAGATACATAATTGTTATAACTTTATAAGCTCATAACCATATAAAATACAGATTTAATTATAATTAAAATGTATTTAATACGATTGAAACCCACTTTTTTAATGTGGTATTAACTCAACACTTAAACCCATAGCAGCAGCTATTTTATAAAAAGTAGCAATAGATGGTACTATTAATCCACGCTCAATACGCGAAATATAACCTTTATCTGCACCTATTCGTTTTGCCAATTCAGCTTGCGAAAGGCGAGCATTTTTACGTGCATCGTGCAATACTTGGGCGTTATAATCCTCCCAAGCATCAGCAAGGGCTTTTTCGCGTTTTGCAGAACCTATTTCGCCAAATTCTTGTGCCAAAATTGCACTATAATCGGTTAATTGCATTTCATTTTTGTTCATAATATTCATTTTTTAATTTCATTGCTTTATCAATTTCATTTGGCGGTGTTTTCTGAGTTTTCTTTTTAAATCCATTAAACAAGACTACTATTATATTACCATCGTAAATAAAGAAAACTCTAAATTCATTATTACCATAATTAACCCTGTACTCATAAAGTCCATCACGAATAAACTTGATATAATGAAAAGGAATTTATCTTCTGTTTCTATAATAAAATTGCTTTTTCTAACTTAACTTTTTCATTAATGGTGAGTTTTTTAAGAAAATTGATAAAATAATTTCCGTATAAGACTATTTTTCTTTTCATATTGCAAAGATATACAAAGTTATATGATAATACAACATTATTAGAAAATATTAAGTATTTTGAAAAAATTTATTTTTCTAACTCATTTCCAACATTCTCAAAATAGGTTTCACTGCTTTCAATCTCACTTCTTCATCAATTAAAATTTCAGGTGTTTCATTTAACAGGCATTTATAAAGCTTTTCATATAATTTCCAAGATTTCTATCCGGTCCAAAAATTAATTTCGCATCTTTGGGAAATGAATCCATAACAAACCGACCCTGCGATAAAATACCACAGGGTCGGAGAAGAGTTATCGTTATTTACAACTCCCAAATTTGTATTTGTTGCTAATTTTCAGTCATTCATATCAATCTTCCAGTTTTTACCTGCATGTATCATTGTTCAATTCCACCAATGCATGTCAAAAAATTTTAGTTTATTATCTCCCATGAGGACCTGAAAAGCAAGTACCTGTTGAGTCAGTCAGGATGACCGGAACCGAAACTCCACAATCATTGTATGCCCAAACATTGATAGAGCGAGTTTTACTGCAATCTAAGAAATTGATTTGTAATGTAGTTAGAGTTCCTAAATCGTGTGCAGTGGTCAGATCATTGCTATCGTTGCACTTATAGCCAGTAGCCCCTTCAACCGTATTCCAATTGAAATAAATGGAGGTATAAGTTGTAAAATTTACTCCGGCAACAGGCGCTGCCGGCACTGTGCGTGTTCCGGTTAATATTAGCGGGGCGGAGGTGGAACAATCGTTATATGCCCACACATAACGGGTGTAGCTTGTACCGCAGCTCAGCCCTGTTTCATCGCGGGTTGTTGCTGTTCCCAAATCAATGGCTGTAGAAAAGTTGTTTGTGGTACTCCATTTATACCCTCCGGCACCGCTGATTGCACTCCACCTCCATTGTAAACCATTGGATAATAATACAGGGGATAATGCGACAGGGGCAGGCTGTATCGCAGAAAAAGTCAAGGTTAAAGGTTGAGAGTTTCCGCACGAATTGTATGCCCATACATACCGGGTAACATTGGCACATGCTAGCGTTTCAGTGTAGTTTGGAGCATTTCCAAGATCAATTGCAGTTGCAAAATTATTTGTTGTATTCCATTTATAACCTACAGCAGTCGAAACTGTTAGCCATCTCCAATTTATGCCACCACTTGATTTTATGGCATTTCTGGCTTCTGGGGTAGGCGGGGTTTCCAGCCATTCATATAAAACAAGAGGGGCAGAAGGGCCGGCATCATTATACGCCCACACATACCGGTCATAGGCTCTATTGCACTCGACACCTGTTTCTAAAAATTCAATTTGGAGTCCAAGATTACCTGCAGTACTGTAATCGTTGGTAGTATTAAATTTAAAGCCGGTTGCAGCGGGACTTAATGTCCACAACCATTTTAACTGGTTGCCAGGTAAATATTTAATAGGATTGGCAACCGGCGTTGGAGGAGTGGTTGAGGAGGAAGCAATATATAAGTACTTCCAGGCACCGTTGAGGCAAACGGCTTGAGCGCCACTGCTTCCGCAATCGGAGCAGAATACAATCATCCCATCGCGGGGCCTTTCAACCGAGGCGAGCTGATTTTTAGTAAATATCGGAATTGCAGTAGTAGGCGTTATCCATTGGGGAGCGGTAGCCCCTGAATTCATGGAGAGTACTTGTCCGGCAGTACCTTTAGGCAATAAGGTTGTCTCATTTGCAGTAGTCTGGTAAGGCAATGAACCTGCCTGGCCACCAGCGATATTCGTGGAGGTTATTGCTTTGGATGCATTACCCGTTATGTCAGCGGTGATAGTTCCTGCTGAAAAATTGCCGGAAGCATCACGCGCAACAAGCGTACCAGGTGTATTGGAATGGGTTGCTGCATCCAGCTTGGTTTTGTCGGCAGCACTCATACTCCCTGCTGTGGAAGTTGTTGCAGTAGAAATGGAAATAACAGGTGTTGTAGTACCCGTTGCTACTGAAATAGGAGATGTGCCCGAAACAGTAGTAACATTACTAACAGTGCCTACAGTTGGGGTTGTCCATGTAATTCCTCCGCTCCCATTTGTTGTAAGCACTTGTCCACTCGTGCCGATTGAACTTGCAATTGTTCCTGTTGAACTATTCAGTAGAACTCCTGCCGTTATTAAAGTCGGTATCACAATTTGGCCATCGCCCTGAATTTTGAATAACTCGGTGGATGTGGTTTCTGACGTTCCTGCATAAAAAACATGACTGGATGCTGTTTTACTAATTTGATACCTTAAGATATTCGGGTAGTTGACTCCAAATCCATAATACTGATGATCGTTGTTAGTGGTAGTATATAAAACTATCTTACGGTTTGCGGTTGCATTTCCCAAATCCAGTAAGCCATTTGGGGAGCTTGTTCCAATACCTATATTGCCCGAATTATTGTAAATATTTGAACCACTGCTTGTCCATTGGCTACCCACTAACCCATCCAATTTGGTTTTATCAGTGGCGCTCATGCTTCCTGCTGCGGAAGTAGTAGCACCAGAAATTGAAATAACAGGAGTAGTTCCTCCACTGGAAGCAATAGGGGCTGTTCCGGTTATTGCGGTTACAACACCACTCACACTTTCAGCTGTTTTTGCATGTAAAGCATAAGGTACTGTCAATAATTGGCTGGTACCTGTAATGGTGTAGGTAGTCAATGGAGGAACTACTGCCGTTTTTGTTTCAATATAATACGGTCCATTTGCCCAATTAATGGTACTAAAACCAGTTGCTCCACCTATCTCAATACTTACCAGTCCATTGGCATTGGTAGTAGGGGTTTGAGTTTCGGTGTAAACAATAGTTCCCGCTGCCGAACCTTGACGGATATTTATTTGCATACCCACCTGTGTATTCGCTACCAAGGCATCACCACTGTTTCGTATCACAGCTTGATAGCTCATTTTTTGCGGCACTTGTGCCCACAGTGCTGCTGTTACTAATGCGGCAACTAAAATTGCAACTACTTTTCTCATTGTATTATCCCCCTTATTTTTTTATTACTTTAAATGTTTTTACTTGTTTGTTGTCTTGTGTTACTTTCACAAAATAGGTAGCAGGTAAAAGATTGCTCATTACATTGGTCAATACTTTGCCATTTCTATTTGTAAAATAGCGTAGCCTTTAAGTACTCGCCAAGCTCCATACTAAAAAGCCCGAACTGCACGCACATAGAATGCGAAGTCCTTCCTGCGATTAAATGATTAAAAAGTCCTAACCGCACGAACATAGGCCGTATTTCCCTTAACTTCATTGCC
>JBBQMQ010000177.1:0-8284 GCA_038329115.1 Bacteroidales bacterium | reverse complement strand
GCTTGTTTTAGGTTACCGGTTATCTCGTAGGCACTTGCTACAATAGAAAGCAAATTGAGATAAACCCAGTTTTCATGTGTTTCTTTGTTTTTTTCCATCACAGCAACTCCTTTGAGGAAATATTCCAAAGCTTTGGATTTGTCGCCCCCAAAAATACGGGGAGCATAATAAAGCATATTTCCTTTATCAATCAGAGCCTGCACATTCATAGGTTCCAATTCAAGTGCCTTATTAACATGCAGTTTGCTGTCGGATTCAAAGAAAATGGCTTTGTAATGACATATTCCAATGCGGAAGCCGAGGTAAGAGCCTTTAAAGGAATGTGCCGTCGCATTTTTTGGCGAATGTTTCAGAATTTCATCAATGACTTTTTCGCCTTTATCGATGAGCTTTTCAGCCGGATCGTATTGTTTTTTACCCAACAGGTAGCCAATGTAGCCATAATAACAGTTAATCAAATCGAGTTTCTGATCGGTGGTGCGTGCATCATTCGATGTTTCGAGAGTGCGAATAAGTTCGGACCATTTGTGCATATCGCGGTTGATGAATGCGCTGTAGATTGTTTTGGTATAGGTTGATTTTTCGATGGAACCAGCGAAACAGCCGGATGTAAAGGACAGTAGGAGTAGGGAAGAAATAAATAACTTCAGATTTATTTTTGATTCTCTCATGTAAGTACAATTTAAAGTAAGCGGACAAATATAGTATTATATATTGAATGAGCGAGTTAAATAGGGTTAAGAGAGAAGAGGTCGGTAGTTATGGAGCAATTGCAACGAAACGTGGACTAAATGATTTTAAGAAATCCTGAAGATTGTTTCAACTAACAAACAGTGAAAACCTGAAAATAAAATAGTATTTTTGCTGTTGTGAAACATTATTAGTTGAAAAGCACCCAGACCTGTGATTATGAGATCATTTCACCGTTTATTTTATATCGGATTGATTACATTACCCGTTTTGGTATTTGCGCAGTCCGTTTTGAAATTAGAAAGTAAAAAAGTAATTGTCGGTGAAACATTAAATTATAAGGCTTATTGGGGATTTTTTACAATTGGCAGTGCCAGCACAAAGATTGACAAGTCACTTTACAGGGTTGGAAGTAATATTTGTTATAAAATTGATATTGCCGGGCAAACCAATGGCATGGCGAAATTATTTTACGTCCGCGATAAATGGACATCATATATTGATACGGCAACTATAACCACTCATTCAGCGTTTCGAAGTATACGGGAGGGAAATTATGAATTAGATGAACAGGTTCATTTCGATTATATCAACAAAAAAGCAGAAGTGAAGGTGTATGAAAAGAAATCAAAGTCATATAAGCTGAGGCAAATTTACGATACACCCGAAAACATACGTGATGTAGTAGCTGGTTTTATGGTTTTTCGGTTGGTGAATTTATCGAAATACGCTAAAGGTGATATTTTTACAATCAATGGTTTTTACGAAGACGAAGGATATAAAATTAATGTATTGTTTCAGGGAGAGGAATATATACAAACTGATACCGGCAAAAAAAGGTGTTATAAACTGACGCCAATCGTTCCGAAAAACCATGTTTTTAATGGAAAAGATGCCATAATTGTGTGGTTGTCGACTGACAAATCAAAAACAATTTTTCGTATACGGGCTAAAATGTTTGTCGGGAATATTCAGATTGATTTGCAGAACTGATAACAGATCAGAAAAATTTTGAATAGCGATTTTTTAATCAATAAATAACAGATTATTTTGAAAACAATAGGAAAGTGCCGGATGTTAGGTTTTCTTGTAGCCGGATTTGTCTTCCTGCTTTCATCGGGTTGTAATGTAATAAATGAACCTGTTTTCGGTGGAACTGTAAAAGATACAGATGGCAATGTATATCATACAGTTACTATTGGAAACCAAACGTGGATGATAGAAAACCTGAAAACAACCCGTTTTAATGATAGTACACTTATTCCGCAGGTAATTGACAGCGTAGCGTGGATAAATCTGAAAACGCCCGGATTTTGCTGGTATAACAATGATTCAGTAAGCTTTAAGGAAACCTACGGAGCATTATACAATTGGTATGCAGTAAATACAGGTATATTAGCCCCCAAAGGCTGGCATGTTGCTTCGGAAGATGAATGGGCAACACTCGAAAGCAACGTGGCTCAATATATGAGCCGATCCGGATCTTTACCCAAAATATTAGCATCAAATACTAACTGGAAAAGTTCCATTGGGCAAAGCGCCCCGGGCAATAACCCGAAAACGAATAACAGTTCAGGTTTTTCAGCTCAACCTGGCGGTTCACGTTCAAATACTATTTTTTCCTTTAATGAGATTGGATATAAAGGAGTTTGGTGGAGTTCAACAAAAAATGATTCAATTACAGCACTCAGTTTATCAATGAGTTACAAACTGAATACCGTAGATTGGGGAAAATCGAAGATGCAATATGGATTTTCGGTACGATGCATTAAAGATTCCAATTAAAAAAATACAGATTCATTTTACGGGATCTATTAGTATTTTTGTCGCACTTATAAAAGACAAGATATAATGAAAAAATCCTATTTCCAAAAATTCACAATATCAGTATTGAGATTGTCAGTTTTTTTATTTTTTATCTCAATTAGCAGCTCTATATCAGCAGTTTCCGTCACAGATATTACCCGCAGTGGAAGTTATCAATCCGATGGCAGCTATAAATGGATTTATATATGTACGCTGAATTCACAGAGCAAAGCACCTGAAAAATTAACAGTTAAGGTAAGTACTCCCGATGTACTTCCATTTACAATACTGGAATTGGCCTCCACATTGAAAGTTGATTCTATCTCTCCAAAAACATTGAGTTTTTCAATAAATGTACCTGCATCTTATATTAAAGAGCCTGTAAATATAGCCACTTATGTACTCACATTATCATTATACAATGGAAATGATAATGTAGCAACTAAAAAGTTTACAGTAAGTGGTCCACTACCTCAACATCCACGACTTTTTGTGCGAAAGACTGAAATTTCGGATCTTCGTCGTCGTTTTGCGAATCCTGATTTTTATGATTTAAAGAAAGTATTCAATGAACAGAAGGCTTTTAGCACTGATGGAAAAGTAACTTCCGAAAAACCAGATGAACATATTCGTCAGAAAATGGAAGCGCTGGCTTTGGAATATATGCTCGATAATACCAAAAAATCTTTGGGTAGAGAAGCAATTACTCTGGCCCTAAATTATATGACTTCCTACTCAACGAAGCGAACCACGAGGGCTGAAGGTTATGAAGATAATACGAACACATACGATGCTATTATCGGAGCTTCTTTCGTGTATGACTGGTGTTATAATTTGTTGACTGATAAAGAAAAACAGGAATTAATTAACGGGATAAAAAAGGTTTGTTTATTAGGCGAATATGGCTTGCCGGGAACAAGCAAAGTTCAATATCTTGCGGGACATTATGGTGAATCCGCTCCAACTGCCTATATGGCAATCGGAATCGCAACTTTCGATGAAGATCCTACATTCTTCAACTTTGAGTATAACGAGCAGGTAAACAAATTTGCCCCATCGCGAAACCCAATGTACAAAGCAGAAACACATCATCAGGGAGCA
Organism: Bacteroidales bacterium; assembly: GCA_038329115.1. GTDB lineage: Bacteria > Bacteroidota > Bacteroidia > Bacteroidales > Paludibacteraceae > Paludibacter. The sequence goes on along the minus strand of JBBQMQ010000177.1, from coordinate 4,687 downwards.
CAATACATTCACGTTCGATATACGCACGAATTATTGCAGCATTTTATGCTGGATAAACTTGGTCTGAGCCCGTATGATAAAGGGATTTCAAAAGCGGTTTATCGTGCTATTTATGACATTATTCCACAGAAAACTGATATGGACGGCATGCCTGAAGGTGATGGACATAATCATTTGGAAATGGGTTACAGCCAGTTGTTTTATCTCGCTGCAAATTTGTCGAAAGATCCTGTTTTGGAAACCGTTTCGAAGAAATATCTGATGGAACAAAAAAATCAAAGCGCCAGACTATTTATTTATCACAATCCGGAAATTCCGGCTAAACCGATGGATAGTTTATGCCTGAGTCGCTTTTTTCCATCGCCATCAGGTATAATGATTGCCCGTACCAAATGGGATTTGGACAAAACAGGATACGATTCGAATGCCATGGTAGTGGTAATGAACATGAAAGAATACAATGCACAAAATCATACACATATGGATGGCGGGCATTTTGGAATTTACTATAAAGGACATTTGGCTCTAGATGCAGGAATTTATCAGGGAAAAGATGCCGGAAATGGTTGGGCAAAACTGAATTACACCAATTATTTAGCCCGGACAGTGGCTCATAATTCTATATTGATTTACGACCCGAATGAACCATTGCCGATGGGTTGGGACAAAAAACAGGTTGTGGTGGCACGCGATGGTGGTCAGTTTTTTATGGGCGATCATGCGTGGGATACCAGCAAGGACATGTTTGCAGCAGGAAAATCATCAGAAATCCTGGCTGAAGAAATAGCAATCGGAATGCAACCTGATTATACATACTTGAAAGGTGATTTGACAAAAGCATACAATGTACCTAAGTTTATAGGCATTTACCCATCAAAAGCAGAAACTGTAAGGAGGAGTTTCGTATTTCTGAACCATAAATCGAATGATATTCCCGGAACGCTGATTGTATTGGATAAAGTTGTTTCAACCAATGCTTCATTTAAGAAAACATGGTTATTGCATACCCAAAATGAACCAACTATTTCCAAAAATGTAATTACGGCTGTAAATACCGATAATGGAAGAAACGGAAAATTGGTTACTACCGTTTTGTTGCCAGAAAATAAAAACCAGGATATTCAAAAAATAGGAGGAGCGGGTAAAGAATATTGGTCGGATGGAAAAAATTGGGGGACTGTAACACAGGAAGATGCCGGTTGCTGGCGCATAGAACTTTCGCCTGTAAATCCTTCAGTTTCTGATAATTTCCTAAATGTAATTCAGGCCATGGATGCAGACAAAAATGTTGATAAACAAACTATTGACAAAGTATTTTCCGAAAACGGAGAATATATTGCCGTACAGGAAAAAGACAGAATTGTAGCAGAACAACTGGCGTTGGGCAAGAATGATAAAAATATAAAGTTTACCATTGGTGACAAGAATATAAACTTTAAAGTACTTGTGACAGATTTAAATGCAGGCAAATGGACAGTTAAGAATTCATCGGGAGAAAAAAAATTCAATGTTTCAGATGCAGGAACAATCTATTTTGAAAGTAAAGGCGGAATTTTTGAGATAACAAAGAATTAAATATAGGACAATTAATCAGATATTTACTATAAAAGATTCACTAAAAATAAAGCGTTTATTGTGTTAATTTATCGAGTACTTTAGCAATCCGTTCCACTTTCATCTCGTCATTTTTTACTGAATAAATCCAGTCAATCAGCTCTTTTTGCTCAGTTTCCGATAATTTCTGAAAATTTTGTAATGCAACAGAATCTTCTTTCAAACAGGTAAGAAAATCTTCAGGAACAACGTTTGGCAATTCCTGTGAATAAAGAATTACATGAACCCAATCGCCTTCATTTTTGCCAATTTTCTTGCGAATTTCTGCTTTTACTGGCAAGAATAGAGTACTGTTTCCCATTGGCATAAGGTGATAATTACTTATTTCGTAACCATCAATGCTGCCACGCACTTTCACCCAACCAAACCAGGCATGTTTATCCTGCTGAATTTCAGGTATAATTGCAAATGTCCAGCCGCCTTTTCCGGGATATTTTTGAAGTAAATATTCCTGATCAACTAATGGCGTTTGTGAAGAAACAGATTCCATAGTGGAAGTATAGTGTGAAACCTACAATAATTCTTTCAAAGCATTTACAAATCCAATGACTTCATCTTCAGTAGTATCGAACGAACACATCCAACGCTGTTCGTGTGTTTCAGCATCCCATTCATAGAAAGGGTATTGGTTTCTCAAAGCCTGAATAACTTCTGGGGGAATAATTGCAAACACGGCATTAGCATCAACACTTCGGGTAATCTGAACTTCCTGAAGCTCGCCTACTTTAGTTGCGAGTAATTGTGCCATTTTATTTGCGTGGTTGGCCATTCGCAACCATAAATCATTGGTAAGCAATGCATTGAATTGAGCGGCAATAAAACGGTTTTTTGAGAAAAGTTGTCCGGTTTGTTTATGAAAATAGGGTGCATTAGCTTTCAGTTCCTCATTGAAAATCAATACTGCTTCGCCAATCATCAACCCATTTTTGGTTCCACCAAAACTCATTATATCAATGCCGCAATCTACAGTTGCTTCTTTTAAACTAACCCCGAGAGCTGCAACTGCATTTGAAATTCTGGCACCATCCAAATGAACATACATTCCGTTGGCATGCGCAAAGTTACAAAGTTCCTTCAGTTCGGTGATTGAATAAACCGTTCCGAGTTCGGTACTCTGACTGATAGAAATCACTTTAGGTTGCGTGTTATGAACATTCCCTATGCGATTAAGCAAAGGTTCTATCATATCAGGTGTGAGTTTGCCATCGTCAGTTTTAAGGGGCAGGAGCGAGCAACCTATGCTTTGAGTAGGTGCTCCACACTCGTCGGCAAGAATATGTGCATATTCCGAACAAACAACGGCCTGAAACGGCAATGTACAGCATTTCAGACAGGTTACATTGGCTCCGGTACCGTTAAAAGTGTATAGCACCGTTACTTTACCGAATATTTTTTCGAAAAGTCTATTTGTTTCTTCAGTAAAATGATCATCACCATACGAAATTTGGTGTTGATTGTTAGCACGTTGTATTGCTTCAAAAATTTCGGGATGAATGCCCGAATAATTATCACTTGCAAATGATTTCATTGTTTTGTTTATTATAGAATAAAGAGCCAAGAATCCAGACACATTATTTTGCATCTTGATTCTTGGCTCTAATATCCTTGAGGCTGTTTAAAATTTAAATTTATCAAAGAAACCTTTTGATCTTGTTTCTTCCGTAGTTACCGGTTCTTCTGTTTCAGCCGGTTCATTTGTCCTATATTCGCGCTGTGGAGCTTCACCTTGTTCTTTTTTGATAAAACTAACCACATCTTCAAGTCCTTCAATAAATTTGTCGAAATCTTCTTTATATAAGAATATTTTATGTTTTTCGTAAGTAACCTGAGCATCTTCATCAGAACCGACCACTTTCTTTTTGCTTTCGGTAATAGCTAAAAATAAATCCTCGTTTCTGCTTTTTTTTACATCGAGATAATAAATTCGTTTGCCGGCTTTAATGGCCTTTGAATACATAATTTCGTTGTCTTTCTTTTCAATTTCAAACTTTCTCTTTTCTACTTCCATAATGCTACTTAATTATATAAACAATTACAAGATACTCAAATCATTTTCCTTTGAGTCCCCAAATTTCTGTATTTTTTTTGAATATATCAAACAAAAATGACTTTTTATTACAATATATTTATTTTTAATTGATAATTCTGTTTCAGATATGTTGAATAATAATGCCTGAATGGCACATTCAATTGAATTGTATAGTGATAAAATGACTCTATGTTGCTGTCTATAAAATAGTTAGTATATTTTCATATTTTTAAAAGTTGAATAGATTGAATAAACAAATAATATTCTTATTTTTGTCATAGTTTTTTTGCAAAAGGATTCAGTTCAGGGCATTCAAACAAATCAGTCAGATTTAGTGTTTCTTATCAAAAGAACAAGATCAAAATTACCGTTAATTCATTTAAATTTAATTTTATAATCATGGAATCTACCGTAAAACTTTATTCGTTAAAAGCAGTTGAAATTAAAACGTATGCTTTTGCCACTTTATTTATTGCCGGAAATATAATTTTGCCACAGTTAAGTCACCTGATTCCAATGGGTGGAATGATTTTGTTGCCAATTTACTTCTTTACACTTATTGCGGCTTATAAATACGGATTTTTCACCGGATTGCTTACTGCAGTGGCTTCACCAATTATTAACCATTTTCTTTTTGGTATGCCGGGCACTGAAATGTTGCCGATAATACTTATCAAATCTGGTTTGTTAGCTGTAGCTGCCGGTTATATGGCTCAACGTACAAAAGAAATTAAAATTCAGAGTTTACTTCTTGTTATTTTATTTTATCAGGGAATTGGAATGATTGCCGAATTTGCATTAACAGGTAGCTTTATGGCTGCAGTTCAAGATATTCGCATTGGTTTTCCCGGCATTTTACTTCAGTTGGTTGGTGGTTTTTTCTGCTTAAAAGCAATTTCTAAATTATAGTTTTCAGTTATTTAAATTTGTTTTTTTAATCGTAATGGATAAAACATTTGTTGAAGTAATGGAGCGTGTGAGGGAAATTGAAATTCCCGAACAGTTTTATATGGTGGTTGCCATTGCCAACGGTGGGATTATTCC
>JBBQMQ010000176.1:0-8288 GCA_038329115.1 Bacteroidales bacterium | reverse complement strand
ACTAATTACTACTCATTTGATGGTTTACAAGGAAATGAGTTTATAAAAGGGGCTACTTTTAAGACAAATGATGGTGAAATGCTTTTTGGAGGAATAGGTGGAGTAACATTATTCAATCCTTCTAAAATCAACAATCAACGCGTCCCTTTAAAATTATACCTTGTTGGTATGAAAATTTTAGACAAATCAGTAATTAAAGGTCAGAAATCAGACAATCAAACGATTATTGATAAATTTATCTCGGATATTAATACAATATATTTAAGTTACAAGGATAATATGTTCAGTTTGGAATTTTCAACTTTCGATTTCGGAAGCCAAGAACAAGTGTATTATCAATATAAAATGGAAGGGTTAAATAATCAATGGATGAAAACTGAACAGGGTGTGAATAGAATTAATTTTACGAACCTCAATTATGGAACTTACAAACTTAAAGTTAAGGCTTGTATAGAGGAGAATCTGTCTCATGAAAAAGAAATTACAATAATTATTTCTCCACCCTGGTATCTTTCGTGGTGGACAAAATTGTTTTATTTTTTGCTGGTTATTCTATCTGGTTATGGTATTTACAAATACACGGTGAACCGGATAAAAAATAAACAGGAACTCTTGAAACTTGAACATGCTAAACAATTAAACGAAGCAAAACTGGAATTTTTTATCAATATCTCACATGAAATAAGGACGCCAATGACTCTTATAATCAGCCCATTAGAGAAACTCATTTTTGAAAGTACTGATGTTGTAAAGAAAAAAGTATATCAAATGATGTATAGAAATTCGCAACGGATTCTACGGCTTATTAATCAATTGATGGATATCCGAAAAATCGATAAGGGATTGATGTTCTTTAAATTTAACAAAATAGACATGATTGGATTTATTGATGATTTGATGCAAACATTCGAATATCAAGCTAATAAAAAAAATATACGTTTTGTGTTTATACATCCCGATTCGCCCATGAATGTATGGATTGACGAGAATAATTTCGATAAAGTTTTGCTCAATATTCTCTCTAACGCATTTAAATTTACTCCCGAAAATGGTGAAATTAGCATTACTCTTCGTATGGGAATTGATGAAAGTGAAAAAAATGAGTTAAGCAATTATGTCGAAATCATAATTTCCGACACTGGAATTGGCTTGGAAAACGACAAAATTGAACGAATATTTGAACGATTTTATCAAATTGACAATGACCAAACAAAATCTAATTTTGGTACCGGCATTGGACTCCATTTAGCACTTTCATTAGTGGAATTGCAGCATGGTACACTTATTGCAAGAAATAAGATGAATGGGCAAGGTAGTGAATTTGTTGTAAGGTTGCCAATGGGAAATGCACATCTAAGCGATTCTGAGTTAGGTACATCATCTTTACAGCCACGAATTAAAACTGAATCCAACGAATTTGATATTCAAACTTTTGATGAGTTAAAGGACAACGAAACGCCAAAGATAAAATCTAAAACCAATTACCGGATTTTGTTGGTCGAAGATGAGGACGAAATTCGACAATATATTCGGTCCGAACTTTCGGATATGTATAAACTTTTTGAATGTACGAATGGAAAAGATGCATTGGAATTTATTCTGAAAGAAAAGCCACATTTGGTTATCAGTGATGTAATGATGCCCAAAATGGATGGTATTACTTTGTGCAGAAAGATAAAATCTAACGTTAATATTAACCATATTCCTGTTATCTTGCTTACAGCTAAGTCTACAGATAAAGAAAAAGCTGAAGGATATGAGATTGGTGCCGATGCTTACATAGTGAAGCCATTTAATGTGGAACTATTAAAAAAAAGGATTGCCAATCTGATTGAGAACCGTGAGAGATTAGTTGTAAAATTTTCGGATTATGATAAAAACCAATTATTGATAAAACCAATTGAAATTCGTCCCTCAGACGATATTTTATTGGAAAAGATAATGAAGATAATTGATCAAAATATTTCTGAACCCGATTTGAATGTAGAGATGCTTGCAGCTGGAGTTGGTTTGAGTAGGGTTCATATTCATCGAAAATTGAAAGAGCTGACAAATCAATCAGCACGTGATTTTATTAAAACAATACGATTAAAGAAAGCTGCCGAATTATTTACCAACCCTAAATTAAATATTTCAGAAGTGGCGTATGCGTTAGGATTCTCCAATTTGTCGCATTTCTCAAATTCATTCAGAGAGTTTTACGGTGTTTCGCCCAAAGAATATCAACAAAAGATCCAGCCGGGGAAACCTGATGAATAAATGATGAGCGTATTTTTTAAAATGGACAGATGATAGTTATACATCTGTCTTTTTTTTTGCAATAATGAAGCAAAAAAATCTTTTACAAATTTCATGTAACCTACAGAAAAGAATATGTAACTATAAAAAGATATATGTAACGACAAAACAACAAGTTGAAATTTGAGCGGGAGTTATTGAAATTAAATATAGTAACTTTGTGTGTTAAAATTATTGTAAATAAAGTAGAATAAGAAAATATAAAAATATTTGAAAGTTTTTAAATAATTTTAATGTTACAAATTCAAAAATGAATCAAATAAATATTGAAAAAATAAAGATGAATGTATGAAAAAACTTGCACTTGGAACAGGAACTTTGATACTTTGCTCAATGGCAATTGCACAAAAAGAGAAGGAATTGCAACAACCTAACATTTTGTTGTTTCTTGCCGATGATTGCACCTACCGTGATTTAGGGTGTTATGGAAGTTCTGATGCCATTACTCCAACCATCGATAATTTTGCTAAAGAAGGTATGCAATTTTCGTATTGTTTTCAGGCTGCCTCTATGTCATCACCTACACGAAGCAATTTGTATACGGGTATTTATCCTGTGAAATCAGGAGCATATCCTAATCATACTTTTGTAAAAGACGGAACAAAGAGTATTGTTCAATATCTTGCACCAAAAGGATACCGAACCGGTTTACTCGGGAAAACGCATATAAGCCCGAAATCTTCGTTTCCATTTGAATATCTCGGTGACAAAGCGGATGAATTGGATTTCTCGAAAATGGATGAATTTCTAAATAGTGTGTCACAAAACAAACAACCGTTCTGTCTATTTGTATGCTCACACCAACCACATGGACCTTATACACAAGGTGATCCATCTAAATATGATCCGAGCAAAGTAAAATTGCCACCCTATTTTGTTGACACCAAAGAGACACGTGCCGAATTTATAAAGTATTTAGCTGAGATCAACTATCTGGATTGGGAATTTAGTCAGGCATTGGAATTATTGAAAAAATATGGATATTCGGACAATACAATCGTGATTTTCACCAGCGAACAGGGAAATTCATTTCCCTTTTCGAAATGGACATGTTATGGTACGGGGCTACAGTCTGGTTTTTTAGCAAGATGGCCTGGTAAAATTAAGCCGGAAACTAAGAGCGATGCCATGATTGAATATGTGGATGTTGTTCCTACTTTTATGGAAATTGCCGGATTAAAACCTCCTAAAGAATTAGAAGGAAAAAGTTTTCTACCAGTATTATTAGGAAAAGAAACAACACACAAAAAATATGTTTATGGTATACAAACCACACATGGAATTCTTGCCGGATCAGATTATTATGGAGTACGAACCGTGCGTTCCGAAAAGTTTCGTTACATTTTGAACCTCACACCTGAAGCAACGTTTAAAAATATAACTATGAATGGTCCAACGTTTAAATCGTGGATTAGAAAAGGTGATACTGACCCAAAAGCGAAAGAATTAGCATATAAATACCAACATCGCCCTGCAGAAGAACTTTACGATGTGGTTAATGACCCATATGAAATGAATAATCTTGCAGAGAACCCTGTTTATGCTAAGGAAAAGAAAGAATTAAATAACAAATTAACAAAATGGATGCAATCACAGGGAGATAAAGGCCAGCAAACAGAAATGGAATCACTTGAACATATGGTTAAAAATCAAAAAGAATAAAATAAAATTGAATTACCTATATCAAAATTATTATAGACAATAATTTCCTAAAAAAAGAAAATCATGAAAAAACTTAATTTCACGCTGTCAATTCTATTATTATTATTAGCAATCGGCTTGATGGCTCAGGTAAATGCTCCAAAATGGTTGACAGATAAATGTTCATCCATGAAAGAACAAATTAAAACAGATTTACAGTTAACGAATGAAGAAGCTGAATCCTTTTATCAAATTATACTTGAAAAATCCATTACAGATGGAGCTGAGGTAAAAAAACTGACTACTGATGATGAAAAAAAGGCTTATTATAAAGAAAGTTACCAAAAAACAGTAATTAAATATAAAACAGCCTTTGGTGAGGAAAAAGGAATGGCGATTCAGAAATGGGTTAGCGCAAATCAGGTAAAGTTCAATAAACCTAAAAACTGATTCGGGTATTGACATGTATTTCTAATTTGCTAACGCTTAACATAAAAAAATGAAAACAAAAACGATATTAAATAGTGTAGTGGCTTTTATGGCTTCAAATGTAATATCCGCCCAGACTAAATCTAATGTGCTTTATATAATGACTGACCAGCAATCGTACAATATGATGAGTTGCATGGGAAACAAGTGGTTAAGTACCCCGAATATGGATAAAATAGCCAAAATGGGTACGCGTTTTGAGCATACTTATTGTGCCAATCCGGTTTCTCAACCGTCTCGTTTTTCGTTGCTCACTGGTCATTACGCTTCAGAAGTTGGAGTAAAGCAAAATTCTCCGGCATATAACAAAGAAGCTGTGAGAGCTATAGTATCGAAAGATGCATTAGGAAATCTGTTTACTAAAGCAGGATACGAGTGTGTTTATTCAGGGAAAACACACCTTTATGGAACACGTGATGTTTCTGAATATGGTTTTAAACTGAATAGTTTAGACCCTTACGAAGGTCCTGCAATATATGCTGAAAAATTTTTTGCAGAAAGAGCGAATCAAAAGGATAGAAAACCATTCTTTATGTTTCTATCCTTTATGAATCCTCACGATATTTGTCCTGGATATTGGTTGACAAAAGATAGATCAGAGAATGAGGAATCTTCCCAAGAACCGGCAAAGTTTTTAGAAATGCAAAAAGCAATGTCGAAGTCTGAATATAAATCGCAAATACCCACTCGTGCTCTAAATAGTGCGCCTATCAATGGTGAAGACCCTGAAATGGTAGCCATGTCTTCTCAATCGAGAGAATGGTCTGATAAACAATTCGATCTTTACAGTTGGATGTATCATCGATTGACCGAAAGTGTGGATGCTCAGATTGGACGTGTTCTGACTGCACTCGAAAAATCTGGACAATTAGAAAATACAATTATTGTATTCACTTCCGATCACGGGGAAATGAATGGAGCACACGACTTAGTGACTAAAAATGTTTTTTATGAAGAGTGTCAGCGAGTGCCATTTATCATCGCCGGAAAAGGTATTAAATCTAATTATAGTGACAAAACCACGCTGGTTTGCAATGGGTTGGATTTTATCCCGACTATATGTGATTTGACCAACGTTGCATGTTCAAAAGACTTAGTTGGAATTTCACTGAAACCATATTTGACTGATAAAGGAACAAAAACTAATCGTGGATATATAATAACTGAAGACTTTAATGGATTTCAAATTACTGACGGACGCTACAAATTAAGCAAGTATGAATTACCAGGAAATCCAGTATTTTTAACTGATATTCAAACAAATCCCGGTGAAACTATTAATTATGCCAATGACATTAAATATAACTCGATTAGAAATCTTCTGGAAAATGAATTGATGTCAACTCTTTCAGAAAGAGGTATGACCCCACTTTCTGAAGAAAGAACTATTAGAAATCTGAGGGCTATTGATCGACAAATTAGAGGCGTGAATCGAGGAAATGGAAATAATCCAAACAACGGTAATAATCAAAGCAACGGATTAAAAAAAGGACAAAGAAAAAATAATTCTGTAGAATAAAAATAAATTGATGAAAAATAATAATCAACAAAAAAGATTGAATCTTGCGTTATCAGGTTTGGTTGTCGTTTCTGCTTTTTCTCAACAAGCTAATGAAAAAAGAACAATTAAACCAAATATTTTATTCATTGCAGTTGATGATTTGAAACCCGAATTGGGTTGTTATGGAAATAGTAAGATAAAAACGCCAAATATTGACCGACTTGCAAGTCAGGGAACCGTTTTTTTGGGAAATTATTGTCAGCAGGCAATTTCAGGAGCTACACGTTCAAGTATCATGACAGGTCTGCGTCCGGATGAAACAAAAGTATGGGATTTGGTTACCAAAATTCGAAAAGTAGATCCCAGTGTGATAACAATGCCTCAATACTTTATCAGTCAAGGATATATTACATCTGGTATCGGGAAAATTTATCATCCTACCAATGTAATTAATGAAGATCAACTTTCGTGGAGTATTCCCTATTTAAGCTATCAAAATTATTTTGCAAAAGAATTTGGAAAACCGGCATTGGGCAACTATCAATTGCCAAAAACTAAAGCACTGATAGAAAAATATCTGAAAGAAGCAGCAGAAAACAAGCTTAATGGTACACCTGAAAATGATTGTCTGAAATTTGACCCTAGGACAAATTGGACGTTCGAAATTCCAAAAGGGAAAGAATCTAACGCCAAAGATATGCCTTTTATAATTCCGTCTGTCGAAAGTGCCGATGTGCCAGATAATGCTTACGATGATGGAGCAATTGCCTTGAGAGCTAAAAAACAGATTATTACATTAGTTGCAAACAATCAGCCGTTTTTTATGGCTGTAGGATTTAACAAACCCCATTTGCCCTTTGTTTCACCAAAGAAATACTGGAATTTATATAAACGGGATGAGATGCCTATTGCTGAATTTCAACAGCACGCTAAAAATAGTCCTGATTTGGCATATCACAATTCCGGTGAGTTGCGCCATTATACTGATATTCCTCCGTTATGCTCATTTACTGACCAAAACAACAACATCGGATTAGCTATCGAAAAACAAAAAGAATTAATACATGGCTATTATGCGGCTGTATCATACAGCGATGCACAAGTAGGAGTATTACTCAATACGCTCGATTCCTTGGGCATGTTGAAAAATACCATTATTGTCCTTTGGGGTGATCATGGCTGGCACTTGGGTGATCATGACTTGTGGTGCAAACACTCCAATTTTGAGAATGCAACTCACTCTCCATTAATTATTTCTGCTCCCGGTTTTGAATCAGGTAAAACTAATTCGATAACCGAATTTGTGGATGTTTTTCCGACACTTTGCGATTTGGCTAATATTCCTATTCCGAAACAATTACCAGGAAAAAGTTTGGTGCCGGTTTTAAAAACCAAAATTGCAAAAGTGAAAGAATATGCTGTCAGTCAGTATCCACGAACTCTTGATGCCAAAACGGCAAAGCATAAGGGATATAAATCGAAAGAAATAATGGGATATTCCATTCGCACAGCTAATTTTCGATATACAATTTGGATGGGTGATGATTTCAGGACTTATAAACCATTTAACGAAAAGAAAGTTTATGCAGATGAACTTTATGATTATGAAAATGATCCTCTTGAAACAATCAATGTGGTTAGTGAAAAAAAATATACTTCAGTTGCGAGAGAAATGAAAAGCCAAATGCTTGATTTTTTTAAATCGCAACAAAAAGTATTAACGAAATGATTATAAAACAGTAATTCTTTAATTTTAAACTCTAATTAATCATGATAAAACGACTAATATCCTTTTGTATAATTCTGGTTTTTTTCCATTTCAATTCTAATGGACAATGGAAGCAATCGCTTTCTTACTAAGCCAATAAATGTGATAGTTTGAAAATTGGAGCATCTGTTAAGTATACTTTTTATGATGAGGCAGTCTATTATATTGGAGATACTGATAATTTAACTATCCAGAATAACTACAATATTATTGTGACTGGAAATGAAATGAAATTTGATGTACCCGAACCAATGAAAGGTGTTTCCGCGAATTAGAAATTCTTTGTATTTGCTTCAAGTTCAATTAAAAGATGGCAGAATCATCACAAAAAAAAACAGAAATACTTTAAATACACTCCCTAAAATTCACAAGATCTTAAATAATTAACAACCAAAATGAAAATCAAAATGAAAAAATCAAAATTATTTCTTTGCTTATTGCTTTTAAATAGTTTAATTACGGTAAACTCACAATGTTTAACCCCAGATGGAATAGGCAGTTTCGATGGTTCAAATCCATTTAGTTCTTGGGTTACTGAAAACAATGGCATAGGTTTTTTTAATGTTAACGTAGATTCCTATGCGGGGCCCT
>JBBQMQ010000175.1:0-8303 GCA_038329115.1 Bacteroidales bacterium | reverse complement strand
ATGGGCTCGTTCCAAAACATCCATTACAATAAAGGATGTCATCCTATCTATGGTTTGATTCATTTATTTGCTGATAAAATTAGTACAAAAGTAATCAAAAAGGCAGAGGCAAAGGCAAAATGCACCTACAAAATTCCATTTAAATGCAATCATTGAAAGAACAATAAACACATCTTGCAAATTTCCAAAATTATAACTACCTTTGTCCCACTTTTTTGAAAAAGAAAGTGTGATGGGAAATTAAGCGACTAATCACTTAAAAATAAACGCTTGAATTTTGAGTAACACAAAAAATTATTAAATGAAAACATTTGATTTAAAGGGAACTGTGAGAACAGACCTTGGAAAAAAAGCTTCAAAAGCTGAAAGAGTTTCTGATAATATTCCATGCGTATTGTATGGTGGAACAGAAAACACTCACTTTACAACTACTGTAAGTGACGTACGTAAATTGGTTTACAGTCCGGAAGTATTTGTTGTAAATCTGGAAATTGATGGTAAAACAACAAAAGCTATCATGAAAGCATTACAATTTCACCCGGTAAGTGACAAGGTTTTACACATTGACTTTTTACAATTAGACGAAAAGAAACCTGTTATTGTTGAACTTCCTGTAAAACTTGAAGGTTTAGCTGAAGGCGTTAAAGCCGGTGGTAAATTATCGCTCGAAATGCGCAAGCTGAAAGTAAAAGGTTTATACAATCAAATTCCTGAAAATATTGTAATTGACGTTACTGAATTAGGTTTAGGAAAATCAATTCAGGTAGTTAAAGTATCAGTTGCAAATCTGGAAATTCTGAATGCAAAAAATGCTGTTGTTGCACAGGTTAAATTGACAAGAGCTGCACGTGGTGCTGCCGCAGTTGCAGGTAAATAATCGCACATAAAATGAAGTACTTAATTGTCGGTTTGGGCAATATTGGTAACGAGTATCAAGACACCCGCCACAACATAGGTTTTACAATATTGGACGCTTTTGCTAAGGCGTCCAATGTTTTTTTTGCAGAAAACCGTTATGGAACTACCTGCGAGGTGAAGCTAAAAGGAAGAACTATGGTTTTGCTTAAACCATCCACTTTTATGAACCTGAGCGGAAATGCTTTGCGGTACTGGATGAATAAAGAAAAAATAGAAATAGAAAACGTGTTGGTAGTGGTTGATGATATTGCTTTGCCATTTGGAACATTAAGGTTGAAACCGAAAGGTTCGGATGCCGGACATAACGGATTGAAAAATATTCAGGAAATTCTTGGTCACAGTAATTATGCCCGCTTACGGTTTGGAATAGGAAGTGATTTTTCCAAAGGCAGACAGATAGAATATGTATTGGGAAAATGGACGGCAGAACAAGCTACAGCTATCCCACAACGTGCCGAAATTTGCAATGAAATTATCAAAAGTTTTTGTTTAGCGGGTCTTGAACTCACCATGACACAATTTAATAAGCCCCCTAAATCCCCCGAAAGGGGACTTTAAGTCCATTTTATTAAATATTTACATAAAATAAATTAATAAAAACTGATCAAAATCTTTCATTTTCCCCCTTTAGGGGGTTAGGGGGCAAATATGATAAAGACAGAAGTTCGAATTGATAAATGGTTGTGGGCGGTGCGTTTGTTTAAAACCAGAACGTTGGCTGCCGAAGCTTGTAAAAAAGGAAAAGTTATCATTCATGATATTCAGGTAAAACCATCACGAAACGTAAAAGTTGGCGATGTGGTTGGTATCAAACGGAATCCAGTTTTGCTCTCGTTTAAAGTGTTGGCATTATCAGAAAACCGCATGAATGCAAAGCTGGTAGCCGGTTTTATGGAAAACGTCACCACACCGGATCAACTGGAATTAATTGAACTCGGCAAACTCGCCGGACAAACCGGACGCGACCGCGGAACCGGACGACCAACAAAAAAAGAACGTAGGGATATTGATGACTTTATCGAGCCAACTTTTATGGACGAAGATGGTGATTGGGATCTTTAGAAAGAGCTCCCAAGCCATAAAAAGGGAGTATACCCCTAACCCCTGAAGGGGAACAAAGTTACTTTCATCTCTTCTTGTATTTTTCATTTTTAAATTTCAAACAGAATATACTATTATAATTCCCCTTTAGGGGTTAGGGGTCATTAAAAATTAGGGGGTTTATGATAATTGCAAAAAAACTTAAAAAAGAAAATATCTGCGAATATCTGCTTTATATGTGGCAGGTTGAGGATTTGATTCGGGCTTTTGACCTTAACATTGATTTATTGAACGAACGCATTATCAGTTCTTATCCGGTTTCAGACGATGAACGTAAAAGTTTATACGAATGGTACGAAAGCCTGATTGAAATGATGCGATTGGAAAATATACAGACTGACGGGCACCTGCAACTCAACAAAAACGTCATTATTGAATTAAACGAATTACATGAGCTTTTATTGAAATCGGGACAGGATGCAGGATATAATGCCAAATTCTATCATGTTGTGCCATTTATTAATCAACTTCGGAATCATTCAACTACAGAATCAAGTGATGTGGAGGTCTGTTTTAATTTCCAATATGGAATCATGATCCTGCGTATGAAAAAAGCTGAAATAACTCCGGAAACCCTTCAGGCTCAGACCGAAATAAGCAAGTTCATGGTGCTTTTGGCAAAAAATTATCAGCTTTACAAATCCGGCGAATTAGATTTTGAAGACTAATAATTAATTAAACCCGCCATTTATTGCTAATTTTTATTTATTTTTGGACTTCACAAACTTCATAACTTATAAACTAATCACTAAAGAACTAATTGTATGAAAGGCATAGTTTTAGCAGGAGGTTCCGGAACCAGATTGTATCCGGTTACCAAAAGTATTTCCAAACAAATCATTCCGGTTTATGATAAACCCATGATTTATTATCCGCTTTCGGTTCTTATGTTAGCCGGAATTAAAGAAATTCTTATAATCTCCACACCTCAGGATATTCATTTATATGAAAATTTGCTTGGAAACGGTGAAGATTTGGGCATCAAATTGGTTTATGCTATTCAACCTTCACCCGATGGGCTTGCACAGGCTTTTATTATAGGCGAAGAATTTATTGGTAACGATAGCGTTTGTATGGTATTGGGCGACAATATTTTTTACGGATTCGATTTCACACGCACACTGCGTGAAGCCGCTGAACTTGAAGATGGTGCACTCGTTTTCGGATATTATGTAAATGACCCGGAACGTTACGGAGTGGCTGAATTTGATGCCAACGGAAAAGTATTGAGTCTTGAAGAAAAACCAACCGAACCAAAATCGAATTACGCTGTTACAGGACTATATTTTTACAGTAATGACGTAATAAAAAAATCAATCGGACTAAAACCATCCAAACGTGGTGAACTGGAAATTACGGATTTAAACCGACTTTATCTTGAAGAAGGTCGTTTGAGCTTGAAAATGATGGGACGTGGCATGGCATGGCTTGATACCGGAACGCATGACAGTTTGCTGGAAGCATCAAACTTTATTGCTACCATAGAAAACCGTCAGGGATTAAAAATTGCTTGTCTGGAAGAAATTGCTTTCCGTAATGGTTATATCTCGAAAGAGCAATTACTTAAACTTGCAGAACCTCTCCGAAAAAGCCATTACGGAGAATATCTGATAAAAATTGCACACGAAGTCGTTTAGTATTGGTTAAGTGGTTAATTGGTTCATCAGTTTAATGGTTAATTGGTTTATCAGTTAACTTGTTAATGGGTTCATCAGTTTAATGGTTAATTGGTAAAGAAGAACCAATCATTGACAAACTAATGAACAGATACTAATGAACAGATATTAATAACTAAATAACTAATTAACTAATTAACCAATGAACTGATGAAATAAAAAAATGGAAATAATTAAAACCCCGATACCAGATTTACTAATCATAAAACCGCGCGTATTTGGTGATGCTCGTGGCTTTTTCTGCGAAACTTATAACGAGAATAACTATCAGGATGCAGGTATCAACCTGAAGTTCTGTCAGGACAATCAATCCAAATCGTCATACGGCGTAATCCGTGGTTTACATTACCAACTTAACCCGCAAAGCCAATCTAAGTTGGTTTCCGCAGCAGTTGGTAGCGTTTGGGATGTGGCTGTAGATTTGAGAAAAAATTCTCCGACTTTCGGACAATGGTTTGGGGTGGAACTTACCGAAGAAAATCACTTGCAGTTTCTTATTCCACAAGGTTTTGCACATGGTTTTTCGGTTCTGAGCGAAACAGCATTATTCACGTATAAATGCGATAATTTTTACAGTCCTACGCTAGAAGGTGGCATCATGTATAATGATTCTACATTGGCGATAGATTGGAAAATCCCTGCTGACAAAGCCGTTATTTCTGATAAAGACACAAAACATCCGTTGTTTGCGGATGCGAAAATGAATTTCTAGACCCCCAACCCCCTAAAGGGGGCTATATTATGGAAACAATTCTAATTACCGGCAGTCACGGACAACTTGGCAACGAAATGCAACAGGCAGCCGTCCGCTTTCCCCAATTCAATTACATTTTCACGGATGTTGAAGAGCTCGATATTTGTGATAAAACTTCACTTGATGCTTTTGTGAAGGCACATAAAGTGAATGTTATTGTAAACTGCGCCGCTTACACAGCGGTTGATAAAGCGGAAGATGATGTGGAACTTTGTTATAAGATCAATGCTGATGCAGTTAGGAATATTGGTGAAGTGGCTACGGCAAACAACCTCAAAGTAATTCATGTTTCCACCGATTATGTTTTCGACGGAACCAATTATATGCCTTACACCGAAGATCAACCGGTTTGTCCGGCTACGGTTTACGGCAAATCAAAACTTGCCGGTGAACAGGCGTTGATGGCTAGTTGTAAAGAATCGGTAATTATTCGTACCGCCTGGCTTTATTCTTCGTTTGGAAATAATTTTGTGAAAACAATGCTAAAACTAGGATCGGAACGTGATTCGCTGAACGTTATTTTTGATCAGGTTGGAACTCCTACCTATGCTGCCGATTTAGCGGATACCATTCTGAAAATTATCAGCCACGAAACATTCAATCCGGGCATCTATCATTTTTCCGACGAAGGAGTTTGCAGCTGGTATGATTTCACCAAAACCATTCACAGGATTGCAGAAATTACCTGCGATGTTCATCCCATTGAAACCAAAGACTATCCGGCACGCACTCCCCGCCCCCACTACAGTGTGCTGAATAAAGCTAAGATTAAAGCAGCCTACGAAATCACTATTCCGCATTGGGAGGAAAGCCTGGAGAAATGCATTAAGATTCTCTCCAAAAAAATAATTGTCTGACTAATAAAGCGCGAACCTGTTACTGGTTCGCGTTTTGTTTTTAGTTGCCGGACTCCGTATACATTGACATTAATTGGCAAAAACATTCTATTTTCAACTCATTTTGTTTCTATATTGAAATTTTACATTAAATTTGCAAAGTTTAAATTGAAATTCAAAACATATGAAGAATCTACTTGCCGAAATCATCTTAATTCTCTCATTTCAGTTATTCACTATTCAATGTTTCGCCAAGAAGCAATTTGCTTTTGTTACATTAATGCCTCTCAACTCGCACATGGGAAACGAAGGTTTAAGTATTAATCCAGGCATTGAATTCAAAAAACCCATGGGAAAGTTAATTTTGGGTGGAGGATTCGATTATTCGGTTTGGAATACCACAGCAGAACTGGTAAAAGACTTTTCAACGTTTTCGCTTCCAACATCGTGGAATTATTTCGGCGAAGTTTCCATTATTATTTCTAAAACAACCGAAGATTTTTCAATTCCTATTTATAGTTATACGTACTCCAATCCACGTCAGGTGAACCGCAAATCAAGCGAGTATCTGGGCGGTGGTGCATGGCGCGAAACAAGAACTACCGGCACGGAATACGATGTTACTTCACACGATACCGGTGAGCGAACAAAAGAACATCACACTAAGATGCAGGCGCTTCACTTTGGAGTTTCAGGAGGAGTAAGAGTAAGGGATTTCAGCAAAAAATTTAATAAATTGAACACAACATTGCCACTGTTGAAACCAAATGGTCAAGAAACAAGTCTGGATTATTCATACGGTGGACTTTACGGAACCGCCCTCCAACACCGGTTTTATGGAGGTTATGAGTTTTTTCGCGATATCAGTATAGAAGGAATGGATGCACCCATTTTTGTGATCTGGACCATCGACCTGACGTATTTACTTTCCGAAAAGATGGGTGAAAACCTTTATGATCTTTCCGATCCGTATCTTATTACCGACCAGACTTACCAAACGTTGCAACCAACCACATTCGGGGTTCAATCGGAAGTGAATTTAAGAATAGGCGCTATGTACACCAAACTGGGAGTTGGTTTCGAACCAGGCACCGGAGGTTTTCACACCCAACTTGGAGTAGGATTTGGATTCAATTTGTAATACCAAAAAATCAGTTATCCTTCACACACCGTATAGAAAGTCCACTAGTTCCATATCCATCAGAAGCACTGGCTTCACTACCAAAACTAATCATCAAAATCCGCCAATAAACATCTGTGGAATGTGGGGATGAAGTCCACCACATGCCGTAAGTGGTAATGCCTACAAAACTACCTTCACGGTATCCACCGGGCAAAGCGGTAAACCCGCTTGAGTTGGTGGCACCTGTATTTGGTGAGGCCCAGTCACCCGTATTTTTTAATTTTCCTCCCGCAGCTAAAATGCCTCCTAAATAGTTTGTCAATATTGTCCACTCTTCATAGGTAGGAATATGCCAGCCGACAGGAGCAATGTTTCGCGCATCAGTAACCACATACCTGTTATAAAGTTTACCATATTTAGTCCCATTGGCAGCATCGTTGTTGTAATTACACCACGCACCTGTTGTCAAACCCATCCAATCATTGTAAACTGTCACATTAGGGATAACGGAATTATCGCGATACCGGCTGGTTCGTAGGTTTTCAGCCATCCAGGTCTGGGAACCAATGGTGATTGTTTTATAAACAGTTCCTTCTACGTCTGTAACAGTTCCCTGAATACTGGAATAAGTTTTAAAAACTAATTCATTCCCATACGAAGTTCCAACACGATTTGTGGCATAAGCCCGTACATAGTAGGTCGTGTTTGCAGTTAATCCGGTTATGGAACTGGAATACTCACCCAAACCCTGTCCTTCAGCAGTTTTATTGTTGGCAATAGTTGGATTTGTAGATGTATTCCAACATACACCCCGTGCCGTAACAGCGGCTCCATCATCCTCTGTAATATTTCCACCACTGGTAGCTGTAGTGTTGGTAATTTTTGAGATTTCAACCGTAGTGAGAACCGGTTTATTGGTTGATAATGTTTTAAAAACCAGTTCTTCGCCATAAACCGTGCCGGCACTATTGGTAGCATAAGCTCTCACATAGTACGTGGTATTTTCAGATAATCCGGTGATTGAACTTGTAAAGGTTCCCATTCCCGCTCCATTGATTGTTTTTAAGTTGGTAATAGTTGGATTCGCAACTGCACCCCAACAAATACCACGTGCCGTAACGGGAACGCCATCATCATTGGTAATATTTCCACCACTGGTTGCACTCGTTTTGGTTATTTGTGTTGGCTCTGCAGTAATTACAACCGTAGCCAGATTCTTTACACATCGAACAGAGAAACCGTACGATTTACTTTTCCCGTTGGCAAACAACTCACTGCCAATGGAACTCAAGCCCCAACTTTCGGCTTGATTATTTTCGTAAATGTAATTGACGGTACTCCACCAAAAGCCAAAGTTACCGGCATACAGAAACGCGCCTCCAGGGTAGCGCGCACCACCGGGAAGTGCGCTAAAGCCCGATTTATTGTTTTTGGATAAATTATTTCCCACGATTCCTTCTCCTGTGTTTTCTATCCATCCCGAAGTTGCAGCCATTGATTTGGCTATTTTTAAAGTAGATGTTGCGTCTACGCTATAACCATTTAACATAAGGTAGTTCCTCAGGGTGGTCCAGTCGGTACTGGAGGCAACATGCCAACCCGACGGGGCAATTCCCCGCTCATCATCTACCGCATACCCGTTATACAGCTTACCATATACCGAACTGTTGCTTCCGCTATTCTGATAATCACAACACGCACCTTCACCGGTTTTTCTCCAGACGGCACTGTCAGTCACGTTCAGAATTTCAGTTCCATCATTGTATTTTGAGGTTTTCAGGTTCTCCACCATCCAGGTTTGATTGCCTATTTTGATGGTGCGATATACGTTACCGTCAATATCAGTAACCGTACCCACAACTGCATCTTTGGGTAAATCATCTGTTTTCAATACC
>JBBQMQ010000174.1:0-8329 GCA_038329115.1 Bacteroidales bacterium | reverse complement strand
CGGTGGCTCCCACCAAAGCATTCCCGTTTTCGTCCAGCACTTTTCCTTTGATGGAATATTGAGCGAAAATGGAGAAAGCTGCAAACAGCATGATAGCTGTACTAAAAATTTGTCTCATAACAATTTATTACTTTAGTTAATAATTTGATTTTGAGAGCCTGAAAAAGTACGGAAGATGGTTCTTATTCCCTTCGCGGAATTACCCGTGCAGGTTCAAAGGGTATGATCTCAGCCCGAAATATTAAGGCACCCCATTTTGTTTTATGTAGAGAGGTGGCATGCCACGTCTTTACAATATGTTTGAAAAAGAAAGAAAAACAGCCCTGGAAGCGGGCCGA
This sequence comes from Bacteroidales bacterium, assembly GCA_038329115.1. Classification (GTDB taxonomy): domain Bacteria; phylum Bacteroidota; class Bacteroidia; order Bacteroidales; family Paludibacteraceae; genus Paludibacter. The sequence continues at coordinate 7,991 of JBBQMQ010000174.1, read as the reverse complement.
ATTCCTTTCGGGGACAAAGATAAGGAAAATATTTTAATGTGCTAATGTGGAAATGTGTTAATGTGATGATTTAGTAATATGTTTTTTTTATTCGTGTTCTAAGCAGTTAATCACAAGGACTCTTTTTACGTGGCTTATCATCTTCAATAATTTTACCCAAATATTGATAATCCTCAAATTTAAAATATCTGGTCACAAATCTATAAATCATCTTATTCAATTCATAATCTTTCTCTTTTATCCATACACAATAGATATAAAACTTTTTATCAAAATCTTTCGTAATATATTCCCCTTTAAAACTTGTTCCGTCTGTAAAACTTATCTTTTTTCTCCATTCAAAATAATACTTATGCTCAATACTATCATATTTGTAATCGTAATGTCTACTTTTTAGTCTTTCAGAAAAAAAAGTATCTTTTTCTATAATAACTCTTTGCCCGTCAGGTAAAAACTTAGTATACAAATAATCTCTTTGAACTGCCTCACATTCAAAGTTACTACTGCTTCTATAAGGGAAACTGTATTTATTTAAAAATGTAGTCAAACTGTCTCTATCAATCTTCTTGAACTTTTTCTTTTTTTCTTTCTTTGAAAAGCTTTTTCTAAGTGTTATTGTAGATATTGATTGCTTCTTATTAATGCTAACTGTATATGATCGATTTCCAAGAGAAGGATTTACTTCCCAGATAAAAGTAAAGTCCTGACACTGGACAGTATTACATAACCAGATTAATCCAAAAAACAATATTAGTTTTCTCATTTTATTTTGATCCATTAGTTATAATTACTAAGCACTTACTACTTACTATAAACTACCAACTAAATTTATCCCGCCCACCCTTCTCTGTCTAAATTCCTGTAATTAATTGCTTCCGCAATATGATTGGAAAGAATCGGGTCGGAATCTTCCAAATCTGCAATGGTACGAGCCACTTTGATAATGCGGTCGTAAGCACGGGCTGAGAGATTTAGTCGTTGCATAGCGTTTTTCAGCAATTCTGAACTGGCTTTATCAATCTGAGCAAAAGTCCGCATTTGTTTCGACGACATTTGAGCATTGCAATACACACCGTCAATATCTTTAAACCGTTGTTCCTGAATCTGACGGGCTTTGATAACACGATCCCGAACCATTTCGCTGTTTTCCGAATCTTTCATTTCCGATAGTTTTTCGAACGGAACAGGCACAATTTCAATATGAATATCGATGCGGTCGAGTAGGGGACCGGAAATTCTGCTCAGGTATTTTTGTACTACACCCGGTGCGCAAACACAATTGCGGTCAGGGTGATTGTAATAACCACACGGGCAAGGATTCATCGAAGCCACCAACATAAAACTGGCCGGATATTCAATGGCAAACTTGGCGCGAGAAATACAGATTTTACGGTCTTCGAGTGGTTGACGCATTACTTCCAGCACGGTACGTTTAAATTCCGGTAATTCGTCGAGAAAAAGCACACCATTATGCGCCAATGAAATTTCGCCTGGCTGTGGAAAAGTTCCACCGCCGACGAGGGCCACGTCGCTGATCGTGTGGTGAGGACTTCTGAATGGTCGCTGGGAAATCAGTGAACCATTGCTGTCGATATTTCCAGCAACGGAATGAATTTTAGTTGTTTCAAGTGCTTCCTGTAAGGTCAGTGGTGGTAAAATAGTCGGGATTCGTTTGGCAAGCATGGATTTTCCTGCTCCCGGAGGACCAACCATGATGATATTGTGTCCGCCTGCTGCGGCTACTTCCAATGCGCGTTTCACGTTTTCCTGACCTTTTACATCGGCAAAATTAATTTCAATATGATTCAGATTACTGAAAAATTCTTCGCGGGTGTTTACAATGGTCGGTTCAAGATTCGAATTTCCTTTAAAGAAATCGATGACTTCTGTAATACTTTCAACTCCATAAACATCCAAATTGTTGACAACAGCTGCTTCACGTGCATTTTGTTTGGGGAGAATAAATCCTTTGAAACCTTCTTCGCGGGCTTTAATAGCAATGGGCAACACGCCTTTTATCGGCTGTAAACCACCGTCGAGCGACAATTCACCCATGATAACATATTTCTCCAGTTCTTCCGGATTAATCTTTTCGTCAGCAGCCATAATACCGATTGCCAACGACAAATCGTACGCCGAACCTTCTTTGCGGATATCAGCGGGAGCCATGTTGATAACGATTTGCTTGCGTGGGAACTTGTGTCCGGTATAATCCAGTGCGGAGGCAATACGCTCGTGACTTTCTTTCACCGCATTATCGGGCAGTCCTACATGCAAGAAACGAATTCCCTGACTAACATTCACTTCTATTGTAACAATCGTGGCATTAATTCCTTGAACCGCCGCGCCAAAAGTCTTTACAAGCATAGATTTTAGTTTATAGTTGGTAGCTGGCCCCTAAATCCCCTAAAGGGGACTTAAAGTTACTTTCATTTTGTATATTTATTACCCCGCCCCTAAAGGGGAATTATGATTATTTTCGTTTCGTGAATTTATTATATCGCTCATTCAAATTAAATTTATGTGACATACTAATTCAGTTCCCCTTTAGGGGTTAGGGGTCATCATAAAATTACTTAAACCATTTCGAGAAAAAGGTCGGTTTTGATTTTATCGAGGGTTTGACGGAACTATCGAGCATAGCTTTTATCGTGAAAACCTGTTCGTACATTACTTTTCCTTCGGAGAAATGGAGATTCATATTCAATCGTCCCGTAACCGAATGGCTGCGGATTACATCCAGATACCATTTACTTTCCAGATAAAATCCCGACCGCAGAAACGGATTATTCCAGTAAAAGTCCGTGCTGTATTTGTTGTAAAAGATATCACGCGGATTTCCCGCATACAACATATTTTGTGTTCCGAATCCTTTGTATTCGGCATTTAACCGCACTACAACTCCAATTGGCGTATGAGTTCCGTTTGCCAAACCCCGATCGCGTTCGACACCTGCCAGCACACCAACCGAAAATAATAAAGTATCTATGCCCGCAAGGTTCGAATAATTTGCACCTGCCGATATCTGAGCCAATAAATTATCGCAAACACTAAACCCGCTACCCGGTCGGGTGTTGGCAAAATGAAACATATAGGATTGGAAATCGCCAAAGAAAAGTCCCTGCTTTTTGTAAGCGGAAGCACCTATAAAAAAAGCTTCGCGATTAATGGCCGTTTGATGCCCTATCCAGTCGAGCCAGAGATTAAAATATGCATTATTTTTGCCAACCTGCCAGAAAATTCCCTGAATGGTGGGGCGATAATAGCTTACCGAATCCTGAAAAAACAAATCGGAATAATTGGAGAAAAGCTCCATACGCGGAAATGCACCGGCATAAAACGACACTTTTCGGGTTTGATACCGATAGTAAGCTATGGGCTGGGCAATATCAATAACAGCTTGCGAACCGGATGTTTTCAACAAATCGGCACCCACATAAATGCTATGAACCGAATCCCACTTCAATCCTATTTCGGGCGAAAAGTGAACTCCGGTCATGGTTTGGTCTTTCGTCAGGGTGGATTTGGCATATTCCGTATTATCGAAAAAGTAATTCAATCCGGCTTTCCATTCCAGCTTCTGGCTGAAGGCCGAAAGGGGGATAATCAGGACAAAGAGTAATAAGTATTTTTGTTTTTTCATGGATTTGTTCTTTATGTATTCTATTTGATACGATTGCAAATCAGCAACAGCGAATTTTGGTAGATTGGTTGAAGGTGAATCATTCGTCTAACATTAATTTTCCGGGTTGGTTCTTTAATTTTTTGAGTTGCTCTTTTTCAACGTTTGAAAGTTGCTCCGGCTTCTACGATTTTGCTGACCTCAGCAAAATGGTCAGCAAGTTCATAACCACTGTTTTTACAAGCAAGTTTGGCTTTGTCCAATACGTTGGTAAAGTTTCTCCATTGCACATAATCGAGTACCCCGGCAAGCTCACGGGCGAACCAAAACTCCGAACCATCTTCCGAAAAATGTTTTATTTCCTCAAAGGGTTTATATTCTATCGCTTTTAGATCACTCATATCATTTCATTCTTTATGTATTCTATATTTAGCACGTTATCAATCAGCAATGATGATAAACAAATAATAACTTGCCATAGTGCAACACACAGATTAAAAATCAGCGCGAGCGGGGCTTTTTAGATTTATTCCAACTATTATCCATAATATACCTGTAAATGTTCTTTTCTTCATCTCAGTATGTTAGTTATTATCATTTTGTGGTGGATTTATTACCACTCATTCCCGTTTTTTTTCTTTTCAGCACACAAATCTAATTTTAATTTTACAATTAACCAAATTACATGAAAAATAAATGGATATTTGCGCTAATTAGAGGTTCAAATGTAAAATAATAAATGAAAAACGGGAACAAGTCGTGACCTGTCCCCGTGGTGATATAATGTTGCTCATTTTCGGCTAGTTATTCCTTTTTAAATAGCTGTCGGTGGCTTTGCTTTTTAGTACTAAAACACTGCGTTCGGGTTTGAAATTGAATGCTGATTTCCACAACACATGATTTACCGGAGCTGATTTTGCGGCACCAACCTGTAACCCTGAAATCTGACTGATTGCTTTTGCAAGCATCAGGTCGCGGATATCGCCCAACGGGTACGTGTAATTTTCGTCAATCCTGAAATCGGGTACAAATCCCTTGGTGAAATTGCTTTGATGGTCTTTGTTGAAATATTTCAGAATAATTGGCAACATGGCCCATTGGTTTTTGGCATTGGTGTCATCGTTTAACAGCGTGGAACCCACGTTTTTGCCCACCGTAGTATCGCCGATAAGAACACAAGGCAGGAATGGTTTCAATCCGTTGATGACCATTTCGCTTGCCGAAGCCGTGTTGCCGGTGGTGAGGAAGAAAATACGTTGCAGGTTATTCCCCACATTTTGAATGGGAACTGATTGCGTGGTTGGATAGGTGGCATTGATAGTGGTGGCGAAATTATTGATAAAAGGACTTTCGGTATTTTGACTTTTAAATGCCGCACTATTGAAGTAATTGGTGTAATTCTGGTTGAATTCGGTATACGTAAACACTTTGTCGGCGGTGAGATTTGGAACAAGCATGCTGGCCAGATTGATGGCAGACGACATTGCGCCTCCGTGATTGTAACGCAAATCGACAATCAGTTCAGTGATATTTTCCGCTTTGAATTTTCCTATCGCATTATTCAACTCCAGGTCATATTGCATGGATTTGTTACCGGTATCGTTGGCAAAAAAATTGTATACCAGATAACCCACTTTTTTGGATTGCACCGTGTAGACAGTGTCCAGATAAACAGGATCTTCCTGATAATTAGCGGCTTTGTTTACCGTGATGGCAGCTTGGTCGGTGTACGTTCCGCTCTGGTAAGTCGAAAATGTGATGCTTGAACTTGTCGAATTATCAAACAGGTAATTTATCACCGTTTTGTAGTTGGTCATAGTAATTTGTGTGCCATTAATTCGTCTGAAAATATCACCGCGCTTTATACCCGAACTTGCAGCCGGCGTTCCGGGTTTGAGATACAACACGATTCCTATAACGTTATCGTTATTCTGACTTTCGCGGTATAACTGAAAATCGAACCCGATTTCGGACGACGAAACACCGTTCAACTCATTTAAAATGGTCTGATAACTTTCGAATATAGCCGAAAACCGGTCGTCTTTATAAATCAATGTTTTGAAATAGTCGTTTGGATTATCCGTTGTATTGTGTGACGCCGGCAATGTGGTATTCCAGTAATAAAGCTGATCCATATTCTCGTAAACCCAGTTATTTACATATTTATATAGTTCTTTGGTTTGAGTCAGTGCGGGGTCTTCACCACAGCCCACTAATAATAAACTTACACACAGAAAAAAGAGAATTCGTTTCATACTAAAAAGAGTTTAATAAATAAAATAACGGTTTATTCGAAGTACTATTTTATATACGGAAAAATATATTTACCAATCATTTCCGTTTTGTGTTCAATAACCTGTTGATTTAATAGATAACAGTTGACTTTATCAGTGAACTTTTGGGTACATATTTTAAACCGCGGTTTACTACAGTCTGCGACATGGTTTTATTTTTCTTCCGGTAATAGTACGACGAGTATGAATAGTAAGCCCTTTCGATATATTGACGCAAGATAATATCGTCGACCGGAGGTGTGCAACTGGTTTCGAATAAAGTAATGTGTTTTTCGCCTGCTACTGGTTTGTCCTTGTTGAATGCATCTTTAGCCATATTGAGATAAACCATATATTCGTATTGTTTGATAATCGGTTTAATCTGTTCGTTGGTATATTCTTTCTCCATTTGCTTCAAAGTGTCCAGAAACTCCATGTTATTTTCCGATTTTTCCAGATTTTCCAGCAGACAGGCTTTGAATATGTTGATGGCATCTTTGTGATTTGGCTTTGCATTAAGGGCTTTAGCGGCATAACTTGCAGCTTTTGGATTCTCCAGATTTTGATAAGCCAACTGCATATTATACCCGAAAATAATTTCGTTGAGAATTGATTTGTTGGATATTTGATGAACCAGACGGCTATAAATTGAATCGCAATATTTCTGTTTGTCGGTGTATTTCTGTTTGTCGTTAATGATATTATTGAAAATACTGCTAACAAGATTTTCATCTAAGTCAAGACGCGATAATTGACCGAGATAATCAATGTCGGAAACTTTATCGAAATTACATTTTTGAATCTGCATAAGCAGGGTGGTTTGTAACAATGATTTTACCTGAGGGTCGGAATAGAAGAAATATGCTTTCTGACTCAGACTGCTGGCTGCTTCGAATTCGTTGTTTTGCCCTTTGGTGAGCGCAAGATTATAATACTGAAAACCAGGAAGATTTGTAAATGTCACTTCGTCCACCTGATTGAATTTGGCTTCGAATATCTCTTCCATCGACCGGTTTTTATATTCCTGTTCATTTATCTGTTTCGAATTCCGCAGGTTGTCCACGTATTGTTGTTTGAACTCACCTGTGAAAATACTTTTCTCAAAACTGGGATTAGTGGTTTCAATAACAATTGACCTTGGGCCAGGGTTGGCAACAACATACGCGTGATTTTTTGATGCCATTACCTTGTAGGGAATCTTGAGCCGATCGAAAACCATCGAATAGAGTATGGTGGCGGTGACGCAGTTATACGTTCCAGTGCGAAAAATATCAGGAAAGAACACATTATCCTGGTATTTTTTGAGGAACATGTTGTGGACGGTTGAATAAACTGCCGGCACTTTTTTGTTTGCATTTTTCGAATCTATTTTTTTGCGTGTCAATTCATCAAAAACTTTTAGATATGACTTTTCGAATTGTGATGCCTCGGCGGGAGTCATTTTATCATCAATCGCCAGCATTAAATTAAATGTGTCTTTCTTGTTTTCCACGAACCCTGTCAGGGCTTTTTTCTCGAAATCGGAAGTGTATTTCAAACCCGAAAACAGAACCAGCGAATCGGATTTGTTTTGCGAAAACAGAATCCCTGAGACCGACAAAATAATAATGCTTAAACGTATTCTTTTCATGCTGAACGTCCTTTTGTATTTAACGATACAAATGTAAAAAAATATTTTAATATTTAATATTTTAAAAACAGAAAAAAGACACATAAATGTGTCTTTTTGAAATTAAATATTGAAGATTCCCTGAATTTATTTTCAAGATTCCTGGCGGTCATTTTTTTTTCTTTTTGCGTTTGAACTAATGAATAAATACTATTGAAATAGTTTATCGCAACTATAATATTTGAGAAATGTCCGGATTACCTTGTTGATAAAGTTTCGTAGCAGTTAAAATTTTTATTGGCTAATCAGCATTTTATTTGTTTTCGAAGTCACATCGCTATCCTTGGTTTGGATGCTTACGCGGTACAAATAAATTCCTGGTTTTACTCTGATACCATCACTTCCGGTCACATCCCACGTAATACTATCTGCCGACGATTGTTTGAAACTCCAGATTTTCCTTCCAGCCAGATCGAATATCTCGACT
>JBBQMQ010000173.1:0-8386 GCA_038329115.1 Bacteroidales bacterium | reverse complement strand
GTCATTTAAATTTCTAACTTTGCATCAGTTTTTTGTATAAATATGTAGATTTCAAACATAGTATTTCCCGATAAACCGCTTTTTTTGGCACCCTTGGAGGATGTTACAGATCCTGCATTCCGCATGCTTTGTAAGCGTTTTGGAGTGGACATGGTTTACACCGAGTTTATTTCGGCAGATGCACTGATTCGAAGCGTGAAGCGCACGGAACAAAAGTTGACTATTTACAACGAAGAACGCCCGGTGGTTATTCAGTTATATGGTCGTGAGGCAGATGCAATGGCTGAAGCTGCAATTATTGCAGCAGAAGCCAACCCTGAATTTATTGATTTGAATTTTGGTTGTCCGGTAAAAAAAGTAGCTGGCAAAGGGGCAGGAGCGGGGTTATTACGAGATATTCCCAAAATGCTTGAAATAACGAAAGCTGTTGTGAATGCAGTCAATCTTCCGGTAACAGTAAAAACCCGTTTAGGCTGGGATGATGATAGTAGAATCATAGTTGAGTTGGCCGAACAGTTGCAGGATTGTGGTATTGCAGCATTGGCGATTCACGGTAGAACCCGGGCTCAAATGTATAAAGGCGATGCCGACTGGTCATTAATTGGTGACGTAAAGAATAATCAACGAATGCATATTCCGATTATCGGAAATGGCGATGTTACCACTCCCGAACGGGCTGAAGAATGTTTCAACCGATATGGTGTTGATGCGGTTATGGTAGGACGTGCAGCTATTGGTCGTCCGTGGATATTTGCCGAAATGAAACAATATTTTGAAACCGGCGAACGGCATCAGATCCTTTCTTTTGATGAACAAAAAGAGATTCTGAAAGAACATATAATTGCTTCCGTAAAATGGTTGGATATTGATAAACAATCTACTACCGACCCTTTCGCTTTAAGCGAAGGGGTCGATAATGAACTCTACCAAAGAAGGTTGAAAGGCATTATACACAGTCGTCGTCATTTGGCTTCGACTCCTGTTTTCAAAGGTATTCCGAATTTCAAAGAAACCCGTATCGCCATGCTTCGGGCCGATACGCTGAATGAACTTTTCAAATTAATTGATTCGGTAGATGCCCCCTAAGATGCCTCCTAATAAAGGGGGAATAAAGAGCACTAAACTATTTTAATTGAATTTTGTTAATATAATTTATAAACACTTTAAAAAATAATCATGAATAAAAAAATTAATTCCTGCTTCAGTTCCCCCTTTAGGGGGTTAGGGGGCATACTAATTGCTTTTACGCTTATGACAACAGCCTGCAACTCCAAAAAAGATGCCAACCTGAGCGCCGGTATCCAATTGGCAAATCTGGATACCACGGTATCGCCCAAAGTTGATTTTTACCAGTTCGCCTGTGGCGGATGGATGAAAAACAATCCTCTCACCGGAGAATATTCCCGCTTCGGAAGTTTTGATAAATTAGCCGAAGACAACCACAAGCAACTCCGTGGATTGATTGAAGAAATTGCGGCAAAACCGGGAGATAAAGGTACTGTTTCTCAGAAAATCGGAGACATGTATAACCTGGCAATGGACAGCACCAAACTCAATGCCGATGGATACAAACCCATTCAGGCAGATTTGAAAAAAATTGCTGAAATTAAAACTGTTTCCGACATTTTGAAAGCTATTCCTGAGCTTTCATTATCCGGATTAGATCCTTATTTTTCTATTTATGTAGCTGCCGATCCAATGAACAGCGCGATGTATCTGGTGCAAACTTATCAGAGTGGTATCAGTTTGGGACAACGTGATTATTACCTTGAAAATGATGCCCAAACCAAAAGTATTCGCGATAAATACAAATTGCATGTTGTAAAAATGTTTCAGTTAGTTGGTTTTACACCGGCTGATGCTCAAAAGAACATGGAAGCTGTGATGACCATTGAAACACGTCTGGCAACTGCTGCTTACGATAAAGTGAAATTGCGCGATCCTCATGCCAATTACAACAAAATGACTATTGCCGATTTGCAAAAGCTCGTTCCTGAAATTAGCTGGAAAGACTATCTGAATGCATTAGGATTCAAAAATATTAATGATATCAGTGTTTCTCAAAAAGAATCCATGGTTGAAGTTGGAAAAATTCTGACAACAGAACCTATTGACGCACAGATTGCTTACCTGCAATGGAAATTAATCGATCAGTCAGCTTCTTATTTAAGTGATGCGATTTATGCCGAAGACTTTGATTTTTATGGAAAAGTTCTTTCCGGTAAAAAAGATCAACAACCACGTTGGAAACGTGCCGTAAGCACTGTAGATGGGGTATTGGGAGAAGCAGTAGGACAAATGTATGTGAAAAAATATTTCCCTGCAGAAGCTAAGGAACGAATGCTCAAACTGGTTCAGAATCTTCAGGAATCGTTGGGCGAACGAATCAACGCATTGACCTGGATGGGCGATTCTACCAAAGTAAAAGCCAATGATAAACTGAAGTCATTCATTATCAAAATCGGTTATCCTGATAAATGGAGAGATTATACGAAGCTTGATGTTACAAAAGATTCATATTATGCCAGTATTCAACGTGCCAGCATGTTCGAAAATGAATATCATTTTGCTAAAGCAGGTAAAAAAGTGGATAAATCGGAATGGCAAATGACACCACAAACTGTTAACGCATATTACGATCCTTCAACGAATGAAATTTGTTTCCCAGCCGGTATTTTGCAATATCCGTTTTTTGATATGACTGCCGACGATGCATTCAATTATGGTGCCATCGGCGTAGTTATAGGCCATGAAATGACACACGGTTTCGACGATCAGGGTTGTCAATTCGATAAAGATGGTAATCTGAAAAACTGGTGGACTGCAGCTGATAAAAAGAATTTCGATGCACGTGCCAAAGTAATGGCTGATTATTTTGACGGAGTGGAAGTTGCTCCGGGCGTTCATGGTAATGGTAAATTTACCTTGGGCGAAAATATTGCCGATCACGGAGGGTTGCAGATTTCGTTCCAGGCTTTCAAAAAGGCTACTTCAACAGCTCCTTTGGCTTTGAAGGACGGATTTACACCGGAACAACGTTTCTTCCTTGCTTATGCCAATGTATGGGCCGGTAATGTGCGACCTGAGGAAATCCTCAAACGCACCAAATCCGATCCGCATTCACTCGGAAAATGGCGTGTAGACGGCGCTTTACCACATATTCAAAACTGGTATGATGCATTCGGAATTAAAGCCGGTGATAAAATGTTCTTACCGGTTGAAAAACGGGTATCGATTTGGTGATAATCCGCACAACGGCTTTACGCCGTTTGTCGGATTGATAAACGCTGCAAACAGATTGAATCCGTTGTACGCAAAAACAAATAAGGCAGAACCTCATCGTCTGCCTTATTTTTTTTGCGGTTAAATTGCTTCTTCGAAGCCATTACCTTACGATAATTTATCGCTTTCCCATGTGCCGCTATTTCTTCTTCACGGCTTTGTTTGCGCGAAGCTTTTACTTGCTCCAGCACCTGAAGCCCCCTAAATTTCCCCAAGGGGGACTTTTTAGATAGTTTTTTCTTGTTTTTGTTCATAATCCTTTTCATATTTTATGTATCAAATATCTTTAAGTCACCCTTCGGGGGATATAGGGGGCTGTATTTTTATTATTCTTTTTCCGTTTTCGACCTCTTCAATATCCACATTAACCAACGAATCGGGTAGGATAGGAGCAATATTTTCCGACCATTCGATAAAGCATAAATTTCCACTGTACAAATATTCCTCTGCGCCCAAATCAAGTGCTTCCTGAATTTTGTTAATCCGGTAGCAATCGAAATGGTAAATAATTCTTCCGTCTTCAGCTTCATATTCGTTAACAATAGAGAAGGTGGGCGAATTAACAGTTTCCTTTACGCCCATTGTTTCACAAATAGCTTTTATGAATGTTGTTTTGCCGGCCCCCATTTTTCCGTTAAAAGCAAAAATAGTCCGGTCGCCAATTTGGTCGATAAATTTTTTTGCAGTAATGATAATTGTGTTCAAAGTAAAGCCCCCTAAATCCCCCGAAGGGGGACTTAAAAGATTTGTATCTTTTGTATTGTCATTGGACATAGAAATATAATTTAACTAATTAATAGTCCCCCTTCGGGGTATTTAGGGGGCTGTATTTACCTACAAAGATACATCAAATTTCAAATACTCAATTCTCAGGGTTTCAAATCACCATTAAAATACTTGTAAACAATTGATGCTCTGTTAGTTCCTACTGTTTCAATTAATTCAGGTAAAGCAGCGCTTTTAATTCGTTTTACGCTCTTGAAATGCTTAATCAGATCATTTTTGGTCTTTTCACCAATTCCGGGTATCGTATCAAGCTCGGAGGCGACCTGTGTCTTACTTCGCTTGTCGCGATGGAAGGCGATGACAAAACGGTGTACTTCGTCTTGCATCGAAGCCAGTAATTTGAAAAGTGTATCCGTCGGTTTTAAGCCAATTTCTTTCGGAGGAAAACCAAAAAGCATTTCACGGGTATGGTGTTTGCTGTCTTTGGCAAGTCCGGCTATCGGAATGTTAATATTTAATTCATCTTCAATCACCTGCCGGATTACTTCCATTTGCCCAATGCCACCATCTGCAATGATTAAATCGGGGAGAGGTGTTTCTTCGTTGATCATACGGGTATAGCGGCGACGGACTACTTCTTTCATCGAGGCATAATCATCGGGGCCAACCACTGTTTTGATGGTATATTTCCGGTAATCTTTTTTTGATGGCTTTCCTTTTTTGAAAACAACACAGGCTGCCACTGCATCAGTTCCTGAAATGTTTGAGTTATCAAAACATTCAATAGTCATGGGCGGCTTTTCCATATGCAATTTTTCCTGAATGGTCTTCAAAAACTGTATTGCACGTTGGTCGGGATTGAGCTTTTCAGCTTGTTTCAGCTTATCAAATTTATATTGCCGTACATTTTGAAGGGCCAGATCAAGCAATTTTTTTCGGTCACCACGTTGTGGAATCACCACGCTGACTCCTTTAAAGGCAATATTAATTTCAAAATGAACAACAATTTCCTTCGAATTACTCTGTAACCGTTCACGTAGTTCTACAATTGCCAGAGGAAGAATTTCCGCTTTATCTTCATCGATCCGTTTCTTATACTCAATGGTGTATCCCTGAATAATTGATCCTTTTGAAATGCGGAGGATATTTACAAAGGCCGAATTGTCATTTTCGTCGTAGGCAAATACGTCTGTATTTTCAACCACTGTGTTGGCAATAATTGATTTTGACTTGTAATTTTCAATCAGGTCGTACTTCAGTTTTAGTTGATGTGCTTCCTCAAATTTAAATTCTGAAGCAAGTATTTTCATCTGATCCAGCAATACTTTACTTATTTCGTTGGCATCTCCCTGTATAATCTGGCGTATCTGTTCAATGTTTTTATTGTAAGCCTGTGCTGTTTCTTTTGCTTCGCACGGACCGTTGCATTTATGGATATGGTATTGCAGACAAACTTTAAACTTTCCGGCATCAATGTTTTCTTTTGTCAACGGGAGTTTGCATGTACGGATAGGGAAAAGTTCATGTACAATGTCCAAAATGGAATTGATTGTGTAGACAGAACTGTATGGACCGAAGTATTGACCTCCGTTTTTATAGATATTCCTTGTTTTAAAAATTCGCGGGAATGGTTCGTTAGTAATGCAAATGCTCGCATAGGTTTTCCCATCTTTCAGGAGCACATTGTAACGGGGCTGGTATTCTTTAATCAGATTATTTTCCAGTAAAAGGGCATCTTCCTCGGTTTCGACAACTATATGTTTTATCGAGGCAATGTTTTTTACTAACACATTGGTCTTCCCGGAATCATGAATTTTGTTGAAATAGGAGGTAACGCGCTTCTTTAAATTCTTGGCTTTCCCTACATAAATGATTTCATCGCTGGCATTAAAATACTGGTACACCCCCGGTTTGTCCGGCAGTGCATTGACCTGTTCTTTTAATGTAGATGATATTTTCATAAATGGCCATAAACCCCTAAAGGGAAATAATATCAGTTTTAATTAATTTGTCTTTGTTCCACGTGGAACAATTGATTGTATCAAAATAAATATAAATTGTTTCACGTGGAACAATTCACTCCTTATTCCCATGGTATAGGGGTCTTAACGCCCCATCATGACCAGCAATATATTCACATCGCTAGGCGAAATACCCGGAATGCGGCTTGCCTGACCAACCGTTTCGGGGTCTATACGTGTCAGCTTCTGACGGGCTTCAGTCGAAAGTGATTGCAATGAATTGTAATCAACGCGTCCACGAAGGTTGATATGTTCCAGTCGTTGCAGTTTTTCGGCAATCAATTTTTCACGTTCAATATAACCTTCGTATTTCAAAAGTACTTCTGTTGCTTCAATTATTTCTTCTTTGCGACTTCCCAACTCGTTGATTTTTTCCTGTAATGCAGGCACGGCTTCTGCCAGCATTTCCATTCCAATCTGTGGACGAAGGATTAAATCACTTAGTTTACATCCGTGTTTTAATTCCGATGAATCGTTTGCAGCAAGAAAACCATTTATATCATTCGGCTTTATTGAAGTGTTTTTGATGAAATCGGTAATTTCTTTTTGTTTCTCTTTCTTGTTTTCTAACTGATCATGTCGGTTTTTAGTAGCCAAACCGATGCCATATCCAAGTCCGGTGAGGCGCATATCTGCATCATCCTGACGTAAAAGTAACCGGTATTCGGCACGGGAAGTAAACATGCGGTACGGTTCATCCACGCCTTTTGTAACCAAATCGTCGATAAGAACACCAATATAAGCTTCGTTGCGACCCAGCGTAAATTCGTTTCCACCGTGGCAATTGATGTGTGCATTGATACCGGCAATCAAACCTTGTCCGCCAGCTTCCTCATAACCGGTGGTTCCGTTTACCTGTCCGGCAAAGAAAAGATTACGGATTTTTTTTGTCTCCAGCGTGTGTTTTAATTGTGTAGGGTCATAGAAATCATATTCTATAGCATAACCGGGACGAAAGAGTTGCGCGTTTTCAAGGCCTACAATGGTATGAATGGCTGCAATCTGAACTTCCAACGGGAGTGACGACGAAAATCCATTCAAATAATATTCCTGCGAATCCACTCCTTCGGGTTCGAGGAAAAGTTGGTGCGAAAGTTTATCTGCAAAAGTAACTATTTTCGTTTCGATACTCGGGCAATAACGCGGTCCGATACTTTGAATCTGCCCGTTGAACAGGGGAGAATCACCAAGTCCTTTGCGTATTTCCGCATGGGTAGTTTCATTGGTGTTGGTAATCCAGCAACTCATTGGTTTCAATCCGCGTTGTACTTCTTCCAGAAAAGAGAATTTATGAAAGTCTGTTTCTCCCTTTTGTTCGGTCATTTTCCCGAAATCTATGCTACGTCCATCGATACGGCAGGGAGTACCTGTTTTCATTCTATCCGTGATGAAACCGACGGATTTTAATTGTCCCGTAATACCATAGGATGCAGGCTCGGAGATTCGCCCTCCGGATAACTGTGTTTTTCCGAAATGCATCAATCCTCCCAGAAAAGTTCCTGCGGTGAGTACGACGCATTTTGACTGAAAGTGAATGCCAAGTGCCGATTTTAATCCTGTGATTTCGCCATTTTCTATAACAAGTTCGTTTACTGTATCCTGCCAGATAAATAAATTTTCAGTGTTTGTAACAGTGCGTATCCATTGTTGTATAAATTCATGACGGTCACTTTGAGAACGGGGACTCCACATGGCAGGACCTTTGGACCGGTTGAGCATGCGGAATTGAATGGCTGAACGGTCGGTAATGATTCCCATTTGTCCACCCAGTGCATCAATCTCACGAACAATTTGCCCTTTGGCTATTCCACCCACGGCGGGATTACAACTCATCTGGCCGATTTTATTCATGTCCATGGTGATGAGCAGGGTTTTTGAACCCATATTGGCTGCAGCGGTTGCGGCTTCACAACCTGCATGCCCTGCACCGATAACTATTATGTCGTATTTAAAATCCATTATAAAATTTACTATTTATCCATTTACTATTTACCATCAGGTAAACAGAACCTTAATAACACATACTTTTAAACTAATGTTTTGGACTGCAAAGTTATAAAATAGTAAGCATTTATCAGAATGAATTAATAAGTTTAGTGATTTGTTACACAGAGTTGGATTTGGAATGTCTGTTTTCAGAGTTAGTTTACCCAAAAGTTTATCCCTTTGGAGTATTTGCTATTTCAAACGAAAGCTGTAGCTTTGAGCCTTTCGAAGAATAATTCTTTTTCACTATGTCCTGTAAACTTAATTTAGACTAATTTTATTGAGCGTTCGAAATGACAGTCAATATTTTATGTTTTCGGGAGGGGTTGTTGGGGGGGGGTGTTTGGCGACAACCACACCCCCGCAAAAAC
>JBBQMQ010000172.1:0-8409 GCA_038329115.1 Bacteroidales bacterium | reverse complement strand
AGACGAAGAAAATAATTATTATAGTCTGGGTGGAGATAATCATAATGATTTGGATGAAAACAAAGGGGAATAATTCCCTAACGGAGCAATCATTTCCGAGGGAATGAACCTTTCTACTTAAAAATCAGACTGAATTAAATACCATAATGAAGAAAATAAAAATCAATAAACTAGGTTCACTGTTCGTAACTGCTTTAAAAAAATGGTTCGAACGTGATCCTTACCGCGATGGGGCCGTTATTGCTTTCAATTCTATATTCGCGTTGCCGGGGTTATTGGTGGTGGTGATTTCGCTAGCCGGATATTTTTTTGGTGCTGAGGCTGTGAGCGGCCAACTACACCGACAAATAGCGCAGGCTATGGGAAAAGATACCGCTGATTCGATTCAACAAATGGTTATTATGTCTATGCGAATGCGAACTTCCTTGTGGGCATCTATCTTTGGTATTTCAACCATTATTATTGGTGCTACTGCCGTATTTATCGAACTTCAAAAAACGCTGAATATTATATGGGAAGTAAAAGCCACAGCTGACAAGTCAGGACTCTGGGCAATTATTAAAACCCGACTATTTTCGTTTGGATTAATCATATCAATTGCCTTTTTACTGCTTATTTCACTCGTTTTATCTTCCTTACTCACTGCTCTTGGTAACTGGATTCAACAATTCTGGTCGGAATCGTTGCTCTCGTTTTTCAAAATATTCAATGAGTTTCTTTCTGTTGGCATTATTACGGTTCTTTTTGCCTTGATGTTCCGGATCATTCCGGATGCAAAAGTCAAATGGAGTTCGGTGTGGCTCGGGGCGTTCCTCACGTCCGTATTATTTGTCATTGGTAAAACGGCACTCGGATTTTATTTTGGCACCGCCAATCCTGGATCGTTGTATGGTGCCGCCGGTTCAATCATTCTTATTATGTTGTGGACTTGCTATTCATCTATGATTGTTTTTTTGGGAGCCGAGTTCACCAAAGTCTACTCCGATTTTTACTTTGGCGATATTCCAGCCGATGAGAATGCGGTGAAAGACAAGGGACGAGTGAAATAAGTTCGCTTGGAATTTATGACAGAATGAATTTCGATTACTATCACTTTTTGCTATGACACATTTCCTTTATGCTTTCACTTCAATTTTGGGTGATTTATGTAACTTATATCCGTTATTGTGTAACCAAAGAGACTTCAAATTGCCTCATCTTTGCAACGTAATAATTCTGTTATGACTAAATGAATGATTAAAATGAAAACGACAAAACCAAGACCCCAGTTTGAATCGAAGAAAGAGTCCATTGGTAAATTTACATTGCGAATTACAATTCTGGCAGTAATATTATCTGCAATTCTTTTGTCATTTACAACACTTGATAAAACAAAAGTTTCTACCTTCGATACTAAGTTTACAAGAGTTGAGCTTGTAACAAATAAATAGAAGCCGGAGTAAGTGAAAATGGACAGAGTGGATGTAACTTCAAAGATTGGGGAAGCGAATTTTGAAAGATTAAAAAGAGGTCTGTGTTCAACCAAAGACCTTAAAACGAAACAAAGTATTCCGTGCAGCAAACTTAGTATTTAGCCACAAAGCGTTAAATTTAAATATTTCAAAAGAGTTATCAGCAGGTGTATGAATAAAGAAACCGGCCTTTTCGCTTTTAGCAAAAGGGTCGGTTTTTTACATACATCTAATGAAAATAGAATTAATTTGATCCTATATTTCCATGACAAATTATATTGTTATAAAGTATCGAAGTCTGATAAATATTGATATAACCATCGTACACCAACCAGTTATCATACGTGATAGCTATTCCACTATTCAGATTTCTGATATTGGTAAAGCTTTTACCGGTGGTTCCGTTTACCGCATTCAGGGTCTTTTTTGTATCACCTCCACCTACAGTAGAAATAGAACCTACATTAATGGTTGCAGGATAAAAGTCACCGGGAATAGCTCCTGTAAGGGTTATCGTTACAAGCGCATTTCCATTTGTTCTTTTTTCGAACAATGCTGTGCCTGATACTCCATACGTACCTATCTGCATCATTGTATAACTTTTATTGGTACTTGTGATCACATTTCCGCCGATATCGCCAATGGCAAGAATCACATTTGGTTCCAGAGCGCTTTTATGCACCTGAATAAAACCATCGTATGCAATCAGTTCTTTATAGGTAATGTTGTTTACGGTTGTCGAACTTTTACCGGTGGCATCAACCGGATTTAATACAACAACTGCTGTACCGCCCTCTACGGCAGAGTTCATACAAAGTTCAGCCGGATGAATTCCCGACGGTGCTCCGCTGAGGATAATATCAATGGTGGCAACCGTACTACTTGTTTCAGTGAAGGTAACCGTTCCGGTAACACCCAATACATCTTTTACCCCCAAGGTAGTGGTGGTTTTTTCAGCAGGTACAATAACAGGATCACTTTTACAACCACTTACAGCAAAAGCCATAATTAAGGATGTAATAATCAGTACTACAGGAATTTTCTTTTTCATATTTCTTTATTTAGTTGATTCAACCGCTTTCTGGCGGTACAGTTGTGAATTTTAGAACACTCTGCAAAGGTGACTCTTCATTGACCCTTAAATCTTACATTTAAAAAGATAAGAATTACATTATTCACTTATTCATCCGAGTGGCGTTCAATGTTTTTTGTCATGTACTGAAATATGTGACTTGCAAATGTGTGAAATATATAACTAATTTATAAAGTTGTGTAACACGTTAACCTGTTAAATGCCGCAACTTTGTAGAAACAAAAAATCACTAAAAACAACAAAATGCAAAAGACAATTTTCTACATTCCATTCTCATTTCTGTTGCTTAGTATGGTGTTTACATCATGCGGGCCTGGTAAAAAACTGGTTGCGTCGCGGGCTCATGTCAATCAACTTCAACTGGACAGTACCGATACACACGGTCAGTTAAATGAATGCACCGGCCAGGTAAAAGATCTTCGAACCCAGTATTCTACTCTCGAAACTCAAAATACTACCTTGAAAACTCAAAATGCAACGGTACATAAAGATTACTCCGACCTTTCTTCGTCATCCAAAATGACTATCGAGGATCAGGCAAAACGGTTGGTTAACCTTCAGAATGTGATTCAATCGCAGAAAAACACGATGAATAAACTGAAAAATACGATATCTGATGCGTTGTTAAAATACAAAACCGATCAGTTGTCGGTGTATATAAAAGACGGAAATGTATATGTGTCTCTTCAGGAAAAACTGTTGTTTAAATCGGGTAGCGATGTGGTTGATCCGTTGGGAAAAACAGCTTTGCAGACCTTAGCACAGGTGCTGAACGGTACAAAAGATATTTCGGTAACCATCGAAGGTCATACCGACAATGTACCTATCAAAACAGCTCTTTTCAAAGATAATTGGGATCTGAGCACTGCCAGGTCAACTGCCATTGTACGAATTCTTACTGTCGATAATGGTTTTGACTCTAAACGCATTACTTCATCAGGTAAAGGTGAATTTAAACCCATAAAACCGAATGATACCACCGAAGGCCGGGCGTCAAATCGCCGTACAGAAGTGATTTTATCACCGAATTTGTCAGAACTTTATAACCTGTTGGAACAGTAAATTTCAAAAATAATTAAACCCTTTAAAACTAAATATCATGCCACTATTAACTATTTTACTTGTCATTATCCTTTCTGGAGTTCTTTTGTGGGCCGTCAATACCTACATTCCAATGGATCATAAGATAAAGAACATTTTCAATATTGTTGTTGTGATTATTGTTGTGGTTTGGCTACTGAAAGTCTTCGGGCTTTTTAGCTACCTCATGGATATTCACGTTTAGACAACACACAATCGGGATTCTTACACCTGACAAAATTTAAAGAGCACAATCCGTTTCAGAATGGATTATGCTCTTTTTTTTGTAAAAACAAACACTATTGTCCGGTAAACTTAGTATACCTTGTTTTTCGGCTATATTCTTCACTTCGTTCAGAATGACAACCCCCTCTTTTCTATGATATATGTAAGTGCCTGTCATTCTGAACGAAGTGAAGAATCTATAAATTTATACCGGACAACAATGAAAAACAAAATAATGTTTTATTGATGTATTCTAACTCCGACCATCAAAGCCACCATTAGTCTACTCTTTATACACATCTTTTTAGTGCTGAAAATTTAATAAAAGAATAATTTTGAACGCTAAGACGCTAAGACGGAAAGTCGCAAAGAAAATTAGTAGATTTTTGTTTTGGAGCATATTCTTAGGTCTTCGTGACTTGGTGACTTTGCGTTCAGAATATCAATTTTCTATATAAAGAGTAGATTTGGGGGTCATTATAGAATTGATTTTTTTTGTAAAAGATAGCGTGAATTATGTAACTTTTTTCCGACATTGTGTAAGGCTTTTCTACTGAAAGTGCCTCACCTTTGCCGAATATAATTCAGTATCCTAAATAACTCAACTATGTCATCTAAAATCTTTTTTTTCGTTGCCTTGCTATTATTTGTTAGTTGGATTATACTTTTTCTGATATTCAACACCAGCAGTGCTGTCCATATAGTAGCCGGGGCGGGAATTGTTTTTCTACTAATGAGTTATGCCTTTAAAAATGATGATATTTAATTAAATAAAACACAAACTTATGAACGTAAAAAGAATCTTTGGAGCTTTATTAACGCTCGCCGGAATCGGAAGCCTTATTTATACGGCAATAATATTTGCCAATACATCAGGCAGTAGTAGGGACACCAGATCAATAGTTATATTCGTTGTACTTGGTCTTCTGTTCTTTGTTTCGGGGATCAGTTTGGTACGTACCACCAAAGACGAGTCATAATATGGATTTTGTAGACTATTATAAAGTTTTGGGAATAGATAAAACGGCGACCGAAAAGGACATCAAAAATGCCTATCGGAAGTTGGCCCGCAAGTTTCATCCGGATTTAAATCCAAATAGTGCGGATGCCAAATCGCGTTTTCAGCAAATCAACGAAGCCAACGAAGTGCTCAGCGACCCTGTAAAACGGAAGAAATACGATCAGCACGGCGAAGAATGGAAACATGCCGAAGAATACGAAAAAGCCCGCCAAAATCAAAACCAACAACAATCGTCCCGACAACGTGGTGGCGGTTTCTCTGGCGGGCAACAGTCCGACAGTCAGTTCTCCGATTTTTTTGAATCGATGTTTGGAGGTGGTGGATTTGGTGGCGGAGGTCGTCAGACTAAATACCGCGGCGAGGATTTCAATGCCGAAATTCATCTCAACCTGATGGATGCTTACGAAACGCACAAACAAACTTTATCCGTCAACGGTAAAAATATCCGAATTACCATTCCAGCCGGTATAGAAAACGGGCAAAATATCAAAATTACAGGACATGGTGGCGCAGGAACTAATGGCGGACCGAACGGCGATTTGTACATCACGTTCTCAGTTGCCAACGATGCCCGGTTTAAGCGGTTGGGCAATGATTTGTACCGAACCGTGGAACTGAATATTTACACAGCCGTTTTGGGTGGCAGTATGACCATCGAAACCTTGAATGGAAAAGTAAAACTGACCGTGAAACCCGAAACCCAAAACGGAACTAAAATAAAGTTGAAAGGAAAAGGTTTTCCGGTTTATAAAAATGAAGGCCAATTTGGTGATTTATATGTGACTTTCACCATTAAAATCCCTACAAATCTGACTGACCGACAACGGGTTTTGTTTACGGAATTATCGGAAAATCAATCTTAATCTGGACGTTCAAGATCCAAGAACCAAGAGCCAAGAACCAAGACAAAAGAACTAATGGAAAATTTAATTTTAGCAGTAGATTTCTGCACCAGCCACAACATTGAGATTTCGTTTGTAAATTCCCTTCACGAAAGTGGATTAATAGAAATCACCACCATAGAAGAAGCCGGGTTTATACCCGAAAGTCAATTGCTTCAACTGGAAAAACTGGTGCATTTACATTATGGGTTAGACATAAACCTCGAAGGTCTTGAAACCATTATTCATTTGTTGAGCCGCATAAACGATATGCAAAATAGCATAATCAATCTTGAAAACAGGCTCCGGTTTTATGACTAAATCAGTGAATGATATAACTTATTTCACAAAAAGTGTAAGGTTTTGGGGGTTTAGGCCCTGTATCTTTGTATTATCAATAATTAAATAAAAAAGAAATGAACACAGCACCACAAAAATCCAACGAACCCTTTAAAATAAGCGGAGACTGGGCAAGACAAGCAGCTAAATTGCAAGATAAATTTGCACAACTCACCGATTCCGATTTGAAATTTGAATCAGGCAGGGAAGACGAACTGCTCGAACGGATTGAAACCCGCATTCACAAAAAACGCGAAGAAGTAATCAATATCATTCGCAAAGGTCAACCAAAAAATTAATTTACCTAATAAAACAATATCATGAGAGGTCTACTTTATTTGTTCGCAATTATTATGATTATAATCTGGGCATTGGGATTTTTTGCCTTTAATGCCGGCTACCTTATTCATATTTTACTTGTAATAGCCATTATATCTATTTTGCTCCGTCTTATCGGAGGAAGAGGCGTTTAATTCCAGTATTAATTTAAACATAAACAGTATTAATTTAAATATAAACGAAAAATGAAAAATTTAAAAACAACAACCTTTGCATTACTGACTTTAACCCTGGTTTTATTCGCATCGTGTCAGCCTTATCCGGATGGTCCGTTAATCAGTTTGATGTCGAGAGCCGATCGCGTGGCGAATAACTGGAAAGTGGGACAAGCAATTGATAACGGTACAGAAGTAACAACTAACTACAATCAATACAATCTGAATCTCACAAAAGCAGGTGCAGCCAGTTTAACTGCAAAATATGTAGTTTTAGGGACGAATTTTGATTTTACAACAAATGGCACCTGGTCATTTATCAGCAACAATTCCAAAATTACATTCAACTTCGATAACAACGATGCTGATGGAGTGTATCAGATTTTAAGATTAACCGAAACAGAAATGTGGTTGAAAAAAGATGCAGGTACATTGGAATTACATTTTGTTCCTCAATAATTAATTCTAAATGAAAACAATGCAACGGTGAGGAATTTTAGATTCATTCAAAGTTGCATTATTTCAATAATATCAGTCTGGTAAAACATGTGAATTATGTAAATAATATCTGTAATTGTATAACAGTTCACCTATCATAGCCTATTATTTTTACATCGAACATTTAAACACTAATTTAAAACATAACAAAATGAAAAAAACAATTTTTATTGCACTCCTGACGATATTTTCGTTAAGCGCATCAACCGTATTTGCAGCGGAAGCCACTTCAACTAAAACAGCAATAACCGCTCCTGCAACAACAGAAAACAGATTATCGGAGGACGAAATCAGCTCTATGAGAGCCCGTGTTGAAGAAATCAGTAAAATGGATAAAACAGAAATGACTGTCAGCGAAAAAAAAGAATTGAAGAGCGAAGTAAAGGAAATTAAAGAAAAAATGCACAAAGATGGAACCTATTTTTATATAGGTGGTGGTACAATTGTACTTATTATAATACTGTTACTACTGCTTAGATAAATTGAACTCCTGGAATTAATTGCAACAATAAATACTAATTTGAATAAAAGCAATCTAAATTCCATTGCTACACTAAAAATTAACAATTTAAATAAACAAAATGAAGAAAACAATTTTTATTGCACTCCTGACGATATTTTCGTTAAGCGCGCCATCAGTATTTGCAGCAGAGGTCAGTTCAAAAACAGCTGCTCCTGCAGCCACTGAAAACAGATTATCTGAAGAAGAAATATCTTCTATGAAAACCCGCATTGAAGAAATTCGTGTGATGGACAAATCAGAAATGACTGTCAGTGAAAAAAAAGAATTGAAAAGCGAAGTAAAGGAAATTAAAGAAAAAATGCACAAAGATGCTGTTTACCTTTATATCGGTGGAAGTACATTAGTCATTATCTTGATTTTGTTGCTTATCCTTTAATAAAATTTCTTCTTTCAGAAAAATCTTTGAAAAATAGAGTTCTGTTTGTAAAAACGGAGCTCTATTTTGAAATTTAGCCACATTAAATTCCTCAATACTTTCATTATGAAAACACATTTTAAAATACTTACAATTCTTATTCTGATGACCGCATTTTCATGCACTTTTGAACGTCAGGTATCAGCTCAATCAAACATTAGCTTTCAGGTATTCTACGATCAGCTAAGTCCGTACGGACAGTGGGTTGATTATGGCAATTATGGTTATGTCTGGATTCCGGATGTAAGTTACGATTTTGAACCTTATTCCACCGATGGATATTGGGTAATGACCGATTATGGCTGGATGTGGGCTTCCGATTACGATTGGGGCTGGGCGGCATTTCATTATGGTCGTTGGGATTTTGATAACGATTTCGGCTGGTTTTG
>JBBQMQ010000171.1:0-8574 GCA_038329115.1 Bacteroidales bacterium | reverse complement strand
TGCAAACTGACCCCTGGTGCATTGTTGAAGAGGGTTTTCACGTAAATAAACAACTTGCATCCGAAAGTATTTTTAGTCTTGGTAACGGACATATCGGTCAACGTGCCAATTTTGAAGAATATTATTCCGGTGAAACAATGCTAGGTTCGTATATTGCCGGTATTTATTATCCCGAACGTGCTGAACGTGGTAACTGGAAAAACGGATATTCGGATACTAATGACCGGATAATAAATGCGCCTAACTGGACGGCAATAAGTGTTCGTTTAAATGATGACAGACTTGATTTGGCCGAATGGGATGTTCAGAATTTTAAACGCGTTTTGAATATGCGTGAAGGTTTTCTTGAACGATCATTCGAAGCAATTTCATCGAAAGGTCACCGAATTCAGGTAAATGTGAAGCGATTCTTAAGCATGGCTGAAACCGAAGTCGGAGCAATCAGTTATTCTGTGAAATCATTGAATTACGAAGGTCGTATTTCATTTTTGCCGTTAATTGATGGTGATGTCAAAAATCAATATACAAATTATAATGAATTGTTTTGGAATGTTTTACAAACCAAAACAGAACAAGATGTGTCACATCTTTGGGCACAAACCCGCCGAATGGATTTCCACGTTTGCGCTGCATTGACTTATGTTTTGTATAAAAATAATGAACAATTAAATGTAAACCCCACAAAAATTGAGAAGGAAAAAGTTGCCGGATTCAGCATTGGTTGTGACGTGCGGATTGGTGATACGGTTTGTTTAAATAAATACGTTGCGGTAATAAATTCATTGAATCATCCTCGTGAAGAACTGACCGACCGTGCCTGCACGTTGGCTCGTGCTGCAAAGAAAAAAGGCTGGAATAAGTTGTTTGAAGACCACACGGCTGTCTGGGCAGAAAAATGGTTGCAATCGGACATCATTATTGACAGCGATATTGCGGCTCAGCAAGCAATTCGTTACAGCATTTTTCAATTGAATCAAACTTATAACGGAAATGATGCCCGATTGAATATCAGTCCGAAAGGATTTACCGGCGAAAAATTTGCAGGAGCTACCCGTTGGGATACGGAAGCGATTTGTATACCTTTTTATTTATGTACTTCACCGCAAAATGTATCAAAGAACCTATTGCTCTACCGATATCGTCATTTGCCAAGAGCCATTCAGAATGCCGAGAAACTTGGTTTTACAAATGGAGCTGCATTGTTCCCTGTTTCAACTTTCAACGGTGGCGAAAGTCATAACGAGTGGGAATTGACTTTTGAAGAAATTCACCGGAATGGAATTATTGCATATGCTATTTTTAATTATATTCGTTATACCGGAGATCAGAATTATCTGGCTGAATATGGATTGAAGGTTCTGATTGGAATTTCCCGTTTCTGGAGTCAGCGCGTAAATATTTCGACAGAGAAGAAAAAGTATGTGATTCTGGGAGTTACTGGTCCCAATATGTATGAAAATAATGTGAATAACAACTGGTTTACAAATTATATAGCTGTTTGGTGTCTGCAATATACCATTGAATCAATAGAAAAAGTAAAACAAAAAAATTTCAGAGCTTTCGAGGATTTGTCTCAAGATATTCAATTTACAAATGAAGAATTATTTCTGTGGAAAGACATTATCGAAAATATGTATTACCCAGAAAATAAAGAATTGGGAATTTTCCTTCAACAAGATGGCTTTTTGGATAAAGAACTTATAAAAGCAATTGACATTCCTGAAACGCAATTGCCAATTAATCAACATTGGACTTGGGACAGAATATTGCGTTCATCGCCAATAAAACAAGCCGATGTGGTGCAGGGATTGTATTTCTTTGAAGATCAATTTAATACGAAAACCATCAAAAAGAATTTCGATTTTTACGAACCACTTACTGTGCATGAATCGTCACTTTCGCCTTGTACGCACTCAATTGTAGCCAGTTCAATCGGCAATAAACAAAAAGCGTATGAATTATATTTACGTACAGCACGGCTTGATTTAGATGATTATAACAATGAAGTCGCTGACGGTTTGCATATTACAAGTATGGCAGGTACCTGGCTTACTATTGTTCAGGGATTTGGTGGTATGCGGGTAAAAGATGATAAGTTGCATTTTAGTCCTCAAATTCCGGAGAAATGGAATGCCTTTGCGTTCAATATACTTTTCAGAGGAAATCAATTGAACATTCGGGTTGAGAAAAAGAGAGTTATCATTCAAAATATAAAAGGCGCAGGTATCGATTTGTTTGTAAATAATAAATTGGTACACATTGGCGCTGAAAGTCAGGAAGAGATTTTGAATTGATGATATCATTTTAAGTTCGATTAATATGAAACGACTTAGTTTTATTTTAGTTTTAATTTTTGCTGTTTTTCAACTTCAGGCAAAAAAGGAATCATTAGTTCAGCGGGTTGAACCTACTTTTTGGTGGACAGATATGAAACAATCAGAATTTCAACTGATGCTGTATGGACAAGGAATCAGTTCATCTGAAATTTCAATCAACTATCCGGGAGTTTCTATTTCAAGTAAAAAATTGACAGACAATCCAAACTATGTATTTCTTTATCTGAATATTGCAAAAAAAACTACTCACGGAAAATTTAATATCACAATTACCAAAGATAAGAAAAAACAAACTATTTCGTACGAATTAAAAAAACGTCGGGAAGGTTCAACTGAGCGAAAAAGCTTCACAGAAGCCGATGCCATTTATTTGCTTATGCCCGACCGGTTTGCAAATGGAAAACCTGCAAACGATTCCATCACGGGTTATCATCAGGGAGTTCACCGAGAAATTCCCGGAGCTCGACACGGTGGTGATATTGACGGAATTATTTCAAAAATTCCTTATCTGGCCGATTTGGGAATCACGACCTTATGGACTACGCCGCTTTTTGATAATAACGATACAAATTATTCCTATCACCATTACGCCTGTTCCGATTATTACAAAATTGATCCGCGATTGGGGAAAAATGAGGATTATTTGCGACTTTCTGATAGTTGTCATGTTCATAATTTGAAGCTGATTATCGATGTTGTCCCGAATCATTGCGGTTCGTCGCATTGGTGGATGAACGATTTACCGGCAAAAGATTGGTTTAATACATGGCCAACTTTTACTTCTTCTAATTATCGAATGACTGCGTGGACTGATCCGCATGCTGCTGAAAGCGATTTGTATAAGCTCACGCACGGCTGGTTTGCACCAAATATGCCCGATTTGAATCTTCAAAATCCGTTGCTGTTCGATTATTTGCGTCAGGTTTATTCCTTTTGGATTGAATCGGCCAATATCGATGGAATACGCGTTGACACCTATCCTTACAACGATATTAAAACTGCGGCAAAGTTCATTCAAGCCATTCGAAATGAATATCCGAATATGAGCGTGGTGGGCGAATGTTGGGTGAAAACACCGGCTGAAATTGCTTATTATCAATCCGGGAACAATAATATAGACGGTTTTGATTCCCGATTGACCAGTGTGATGGATTTTTGCCTCAAAGATGTTTTCAGTGCAGCCTTTAATGAAAATGAAAGTTGGGATACAGGAATGGCTCGTTTCTATTCGCTTTATGCACAGGATTTTGTCTATCCGAATCCAAATATGATTATGAATTTTTTGGATAATCACGATATTGACCGGTATTCAACGTCGGTAAAAAGAGATGTTCAGAAATTTAAAATGGCGCTGGCCATGTTGATAACAGCTCGCGGTTATCCTCAGATTTATTACGGAACAGAAATTATGCTTGATGGAATCCCCGGTGATTATCAGGGACATCGCTTTGACTTTCCAGGTGGTTGGGGAGCTGATAAACGGAATGCTTTTACTACGGAAGGTCGAACAAGTGCTGAAAATGAAGTGTTTAATTACCTTAGAAAATTACTGAATTACCGAAAATCTAATCCGGTACTTCAAAACGGAAAAATGAAACAATTTATTCCTGAAAATGGAATTTACGTGAATTTTAGATACAATAATGAAAAAACTATCTTGATTATTGCTAATAATAATCATGAAATCAAAGAATTACAATTAAACCGTTTTAAAGAAATACTTGTTGGCAAAATTGAAGGCACTGAAATTACAAATTCTAAAAAATATTCTTTACAAAACTCAATTTCCATACCAGCGAAAACAGTATTAGTTTTGGAAATAAAATAAATTATTCTACAGAATTCTCGTTTATTCATTTATAATACAATAAGTTATGAAAAAAATATCATTAAAAACGGGGATTGAAAAAATCCAATTAGTTGCTTTACGATTTCCTTTTACACTATTTTTCATTCTTGGACTTTTCATTTTGTCGGTAATTCAGATTCACAATCTAAATATTAACATTCTTCCTAATAAATGGACTTTTTTCGGTTTGGGAATTTTATTGAGTTTATCAGTTACATTGTTCTCGGAAGAATTCAAAAATAAATTCGTTAATGTTGGACTTAATTTGCTATCAATCATAGCCTTAATGATTTTTTGTTATTTCTTGCCCGATAAATTTAATCCGGTTAATCATTATCAGGTTATCTCCATTGGGTTAAGTTTGGGGTTATCTGCTTTTGTAGTTTCATTCTTGAAAAAAGACAATGCAATTTCTTTTTGGGAATTCAGCAAATCGTCTATTCTTCAGCTGATTATCACTTCTATTTTTGCTTCGGTTTTAATGGCTGGTATAAGTCTGGCGGTACTGTCATTAGAAACTCTGTTTAAAATTGAGATACGCAACACGGTTTATCAATACATATCGGCGGTTTGTTATTTGCTATTTGCACCGGTTTATTTTTTGACTACTATCATTTCAAAAGACGAAAAGCATGCAGAGAAATACACATTTAATTCATTTTTGAAAATATTGGGATTGTATATTTTCTTACCAATTTTAGCTGTTTATACCCTTATTTTATATGTTTATTTGGCCAAAATAATTGCAAAATGGGAATTACCAAATGGTTGGGTTTCAACATTGGTTTCGATACTCGGTTTGGGTGGATTTTTAAGTATGATGGTTCTGTTTCCACTTAAACTGGAAAAAGAAAATAAGATTGTAAAACTTTTTTCCAACTATTTCCCGGTTGTACTTTTGCCGCTACTGGTGCTGATGTCTATCGGTATTTTCCGTCGTTTCGACGATTATGGCTATACAATTAACCGCCTGTATGTCATCATTTTAAATTTTTGGCTTTATGGTATTTGTATTTATCTTTTTATCACCAAAGCAGCTCATCTTAAATGGATTGTGATATCATTTGCTGTTGTTCTTTTAGTTTCTTCTGTTGGTCCTTGGAGTGTTTATAGCATTACCAGACGCAACATGCTAAAAGAAATCGGACAATTACTTACAGAAAAAAAATTACTGAAAGACGGCAAAGTGATTGATAATTCTAACAAAACTATAAAATTAGATTCTATAACTTCTGAAAAAATATCATCTAAAATCAGATATACATTTTTTACTTATGGATTGCAGACATTACAGCCATTCTTTAAAGATTCAATAGAGAAAAAAAGTTTTAGTGCTTTAGAAAAACAAATCGGTATAAATTATTATTTTGGAGAGAGTGTGAGTGTTGATCGTGACTATTTCGAAGCTGATTTAGAAAATAATCAAACTGTTGAACTTGCAAATTTCAAAGTATTTATAAATCTGAATCATGGATCTAGAACTGATACACTTTTTGCTGATAAAAATCTAACAATTAAACTGGTAGCAAAATCAATTCAAATTTTCAAGCCAAATCAAAAATTACCATACATTTCAATTCCAATTGATCAAAAAGCTAAAGAATTATATGGAAAATATACTGATAATGAAGATTATAAATTTACTATGGAGGAGTTAACTTTACAAAAGGATAATTATAAGTTAATTCTCAATCAATTACAAGGTAATTACTTTGTCAAAAAAGATAGTTTAACTATTTCAAATCTTGAAGCTAACTTGTTTTTAAAATAAATCCATAATTCAATGAAAAAGAATCATTTAATCCTCTTTCTGGCGTTCATGTTGGTCGCTTGTCAACCTAAATTAAATGTTCCAACGGATTCGATAAACTCCAAAAATCTGAATTCTTTGTTAACACTTCAGATTGGAAAGAATACAGTTTATCTACAGGATTTTATTTTGAATCCGTCTGAAATTGATTCCGTTACAAGTTCATCAAAAAATCTTGTTTGTAGAATTGACAGCAACAAAATGACCGCAACTCTGATTGTTTCGAATGAGATGGAACATTTTGTTGACCTGAAACTTTGGACAAAAGGAATTCAGTATTCAGTTCCTTGCCGGAAAACGGATAAAATCGATTATGTATTTACGTTTAATCCTCAGGAAAAAACCTATAATCGGGTTCAAATTGCAGGACAAATGAATGATTGGACAGCTTCTCGAACTCCGGATTTAAAACTGAATAAGAAAGGATTATTTGAAGTTACGTTGAATGTAAGCCCCGGAACATATTTATATCAACTAAGTTTGGATGGAAATCAAGATTCAGATCCGTCAAACTCAAATAAAGTTGATAATGGATACGGGAAGTTTAATTCTATTTTGCAGATTGCAGGAAATGGTGATAAAGCTCCTAAGCTTCTAACAAACAGGTTTGGCATGTCAACAATCACATTATCAATCCAAAATAAATTGCAAAATGTATATGTTTATTGGCAAAATTTCCTTTTACCTTCAAAATTTACATTGCTTGAGCATGGTAAAATAATTTTCAGTATACCTACTGAAGCAAAGGAACTGGATCGCTCGTATATTCGTGTTTGGGCAACAAATGATTTTGGGGTAAGCAATGATATTTTAATTCCGTTGGAAAAAGGAAAAGTCCTGACTGATTCCAAAAAAATAACACGTCATGATAATCAGGCGCAAATCATGTATTTTGCTTTGGTTGACAGGTTTAAAGATGGCGACAAATCAAACAATCATCCCATGAATCGATCGGATGTAAATCATAAAGTGGATTATTGGGGTGGTGATTTGGCCGGAATTCAACAATCAATTGATAATGGATATTTTAAAAATTTAGGTGTAAATACCTTGTGGATTTCACCGGTAAATCAAAATCCTACAGAGCCTTACGGTTTTTATAAACCTATGAATACGAAATTTTCCGGTTACCACGGTTATTGGCCAATTTCATCTTCAAAAGTCGATTTTCGTTTTGGAACAAATAAGGAATTTAAGAATCTGGTTGCCGATGCACACGAAGAAAACATGAATGTTTTACTGGATTATGTAGCGCATCATGTTCACAGTGAGCATCCGTTTTACAAACAACATCCGGAATATACAACATCACTTTATTTGCCTGATGGGACGTTAAATACTGAAAAATGGAATGAATATCGCCTTACGACCTGGTTTGATACATTTATGCCAACGCTAGATTTATCGAATCAAAAAGTAGTAGATATGATGACAGATTCCGCTATTTACTGGATTAAACAATTCAATTTGGATGGTTTCCGACATGATGCAACCAAACATATTACCGAAAAATTCTGGCGGGAATTGACCTTGAAAATAAAGAAGCAAAATCAGGGCAAGAATCTTTATCAAATTGGAGAAACTTATGGAAGTCCGCAGCTAATAAGCAGTTATCTTACTACCGGAATGCTGGACGGACAATTTGATTTTAATGTGTACGATATTGCCAATACAACTTTTGCAGGAGTTGGTGGAAGCAATTTACAGCAGGTTCAAACTATTTTAAATGCAAGTTTGTACACGTACGGAAATCATAATTTAATGGGAAATATCTCTGGAAATCATGATAAACCGCGTTTCATGGCTTTGGCTTCGGGCGATTTGAAATTCGGTGAAGATTCAAAAGCAGCCGGTTGGCAGCGGGAAATCGGAATCACAGATTCTACTGCTTACGATAAATTGCTTTTAATGCATACGTTTAACCTAACTATTCCCGGAATTCCAGTTATTTTTTACGGTGATGAAATCGGTTTGACTGGGGCTAATGACCCTGATTGCCGCCGCATGATGAAATTCCAAGGACTGAATACACGTGAAATGTACCTAAGAAGTAATGTTTCAATATTGACTCATTTAAGAAGCGATAATCCCGTGCTGATTTATGGTGATTTCATTAATGTTCAGACAAAAAAGGATAGTTGGGTTTACGCACGTAAATATTTTGATAAAGAGGCGATTATCCTTATCAATAATTCAGCAAAGCCTAAAACAATAGAAGCAGAATTACCGGAATCATTAAGTGGTGAAGACCTAAAATCGATATTTAATCATACCTTTGTAATTGAAAAACATAAATTAAAAATGCAATTGCCAGCATATAGTGCTGATATTTTGCTTTAAAAATTCCTCCGGATGTCGAAAATTCCGATTTCGATATTGGAGAATTCAGATAACTAAACTATTAGAATATTTGGCGGAATCGGAACTCCGCCATCTCATTAAAAGAAATATGATTCAAATAAAAGACAGTTTGCTGGCTTCAACAGCACCTAAAGGGATCGATGAATTTTTGCAGGTTTTTATCGATGCATATCTTAAAGAAATTGGCGGTGAATTAACTGCTAAAACAATGCCTTTGC
>JBBQMQ010000170.1:0-8577 GCA_038329115.1 Bacteroidales bacterium | reverse complement strand
TATCGGCAATGAGTAAGCCTACAAAAATAAAAAAAGTAATTTTTACGCCTGCATTTTCACGAATCAGGTCGGCCAAACCTTTGCCCGAAACAATCCCCATGCGAGCATTCATTTCCTGAACCACCACCAATACAATAAAGGCCGGAATCATCGTCCAAAGCAGATTGTAACCATATAATGCACCGGCTATCGAGTAAGTAGTAATACCACCGGCGTCGTTATCCACACTTCCGGTAATAATTCCCGGTCCCAAAACAGCCAGAAATATTAGAAGATTCCTCCAGATATTTTTTCTTCGTTTGGTAAATTCGTTTATCCTTATCATCTCCATGACCGTCCTCCTTTTTTCGTTTTGCCTTTCAACATCAAATCTTCTACGATATCATCAATTACAACCATTCCCACCAGCGTATTTTCAGCATCGGTTACCGGAATAGCCAGTAAATCATATTTTGAAATAATCTCGGCCAGTGTATCAATTTTATCTTCATCATTTACCGTTATAATCTGCCTGTTCATTATGTCTCCCAGCGTCATAGATGGCAAAGATATGACCAAATCGCGAAGGGAAACTGTAGCAACCAGTTTTTCGGTTTCGTCCGTTATAAACAAAGAATAAATCGTGTCGGCTTCTGGTTTTTCAGTTCGAAGTTCATTCAGCGTTTCCTCAATGGTCATGGTTTCGCGGAACGACATAAAATCAGTGGTCATCAAACTACCAACTTCCTTATCTTCGTATTCCAACAGCTCACGCACATCTTCCGACGATTCCTTTTCCATCTCGTTGAGCAGCAATTCCACTTTTTCATCTTCCAGTTCGTCCATCAAGTCGGCAACTTCATCAGCAGGCATTTTTTCCAATACGTCGGCCGCTTTTCCAATAGATAAACTTTCAATAATTTGTGCCTGAGCATACGGTTCCATTTCTTCCAGTACGTCTGCGGCTTTTTCATCGTCAAGCGATTCGAAGAGTTTGGTACGCGAATGCGCACCCATTTCTTCAATAATATCAGCCAAATCGGAAGGGTGTAACCGCTGAAGTTTGCTCGAAGTATGCGAAAGTTTGATATTGAAGTTTGATGTATCAAAGGTTTCCACATCGTCCCACAAAATAAATTGGGTTGGCAATGACAATTTAAAAAGATGCAACGTGTTGTTAACCAAACCGGCAACACCTAATCTGCGCAGCAATCCTTCAGTACCAATATCAACAGCAATGGCATAAGTTCCGGTAGCTATTGAAACCAACCGCACATCGTTTACCCGAACCAGTTTGCGTCCGTTAATATCTACAATTTGCCTGTCGAGAATATTTTTACCCAGCGGCAAACCGGTTTCAACAGCTTGCTCTGCCAAATCAGATACTTGCGAGCATGTAAATGATAAGTTTTTATTCCTGTTATTAATTTTAATGAAATCGAAATTTAAAAACCGTATGTCACCGTCTATTTTGGTTTTAATACCAACAATTACAGGTCGGAAAGTTTCTTCGTATAAAAATCCATGTTGAGCTGTATTGACAATTATATCCAGTACTTTGCCAATTCGTTTTCCATTTTCGTTGTTTATTCTGCTGCCAATTGTCTGGCTGGCATAAAATGTTATTTGTGGTGTCATTTTAGTATCTCCTTTTCGTAAACGATTTATAAGGTTGCCGGCTTTTCATACGGATAACCTTAAAAATCAGGGTGATTTTTTGAAAAATTTACGCATAATTTTCCGGAATCAAATCCGGGAAATTTCATCTGTTCCGTGGTCGGGTTCTACGACGGAATAGGCGTTCGGAATTTCTCGACAGGGTGACTGTAATCTGGAAAGGAGTTGGGTTGGAAATTAAAGTGAAGGGGTAATTCCGGAAAATTAACCGGAACTGGTTTTTGGTTGTTTATCAGCAGCGTTTTCATGCGTTGTCCTCCCTACTTTATGAACAGAGAGCAAATGCATAAATCCTCTGTTCCGTTTTATAATAATTCAGAATGATAGTCGTCCATAATTGGATGAATTGTTTTGTATGCAAAAAGTTTTTAAATACGTAATTTTATGAAGCTTTTGTACTCTTTAAAGCCTTCTCCACCCGATTGGTTAAGTCGATAAATGCAGCTACATCCAGTCGTTCCGGTCTTAAATCGAAAAGCGGGTCGGCATACATCGGATGATCTTTTTCCACCAGAGGTTTCAGAGAATTACGCAACGTTTTGCGGCGTTGGTTGAAGGCTGTTTTCACTACGGTTTTGAAGAGTGCATCGTTACAATCAATCTGCGAAACTTCATTGCGCGTAAAGCGAATAACAGCCGATTTGACCTTGGGCGGAGGGTCAAAAACATGCTCGTGAACAGTGAAAAGATATTCGATTTTATAGTAAGCCTGCATCAAAACGCTCAAAATACCGTACGTTTTACTTCCGGCTGGTGCTGCAATACGCTCGGCCACTTCTTTTTGTATCATGCCGGCCAAACAGGGAATTGAGTCTTTGTTTTCAAGCATTTTAAAAAATATCTGGCTTGAAATATTGTATGGAAAATTACCTATTACACAGAATTTATCAGGAAAATAGCTTTTCAAATCCATTTTCAAAAAGTCTGCTTCGATAACATTCAAATCAGGATAATGTTCGTGAAGATAAGTTACCGATTCGCCATCGAGTTCAACTGCGGTAAGATCAATAAGTGGATTTTGAAGTAAAAACTGGGTAAGAACACCCATTCCAGGGCCAATTTCGAGTACAGAAGTGCGTCCGTCAAGCGTTAGGCTTTCGGCAATATGACGTGCAACTTCCATATCTTTGAGGAAGTGCTGTCCCAAGTATTTTTTGGCTCTTACTTGTGACATAACTATGATAGTCGTCTGGCATATTGGTACTGAAAATTATTATTTTGAAGAAATAATTCTATTTTATATAAAATTGTCAATTGTCAATTCATATATTGTATCTTTGCACAATAAAAAAATGCTTTTTTTTTGACGCACAAAAGTAGCTATAATTGTTTGATTAACCAATATTTTCATCATTATTAACCGTTTTGTTATAGTTTTCATTATAAAATGAGACAGACTTTTGAAACTGTCGGCAGTTGGATTAGCTCGACAATTGATTTTTTTTATCCTCTATTTAGAAAGTATATGACCCTGCAGTTTTTCCGGTACGGCTTTACCGGAGGAGTAAATGTGGGATTTTCATTACTCCTGTATTTTGTGGTTTATAACTTTGTGTTGAAGCAACAAATGCTTCACTTGGGGTTTTTCACGCTTAGCTCCCACATTGCTGCATTGGTAATATCTTTTCCTTTTTCTAATTTTTTTGGATTCTTGTTGCAGAAATATGTCACTTTTACCGAGTCGGAGCTGCGGGGGCATGTACAACTCTATCGGTATTTTATAATTGTTTTTGTTAATTTGGGGATAAACGCAATTATACTTAAAGCGTTGGTTGATGGATTCCATTTCTGGACTACTCCATCACAGGCAGTTGCTACTTTTTTTTGCATCTTTGTGAGCTATTTTTCGCAAAAGAAATTTACATTTAAAACACCAAAAACTCAATCGGATTTAAAACCAAATAACTAAATTTCATCCGATGACCAACAACGCATCAGAGGCCAATCATCCACAAAAATCCCCGGTCAGGAATCTGATATCATGGTTAATTCTGATTCTTTCATATTCATTTCTGGCCTATAAACTTGTTACATTCAATCATTATTCAGAATTAGTCGGTCAATTGACACAAATGCCACTTTCTAAACTCTGGTGGCTCGCCGCAATATTTGGTTTATTGCCCGTCAATTGGATCATCGAATCCATGAAATGGAAAATGCTGGTCGCAAAAGTTCAGAAAATATCGCTAAAAAATTCAATTCAAGCAGTGTTATCTGGCATTTCAACAGGATTTTTTACACCGAACCGGGTTGGAGAATTAGTGGGGCGTGTACTGTTTTTGAAAAATGAAAATCGTAAAGCCGGGGTAACGTTGAGTCTGGTCAACAGCCTCACACAAAATCTGATGATGGCATTGTGCGGCATTCCGGCATGTGTGCTTTTTTATAGTTGGAAAAACGAAAAGTTAAAATTGGGAATTATCATGTATTTGAGTTTACTTTTCCTTTGTTTACTGCTCTTCGGAATACTTTATTTTACATTGCCTGTACTTATTCGAAGTATAAAAATCAAAAAACTAACTTCTAAATTGTTGCCTTACACTTCTTGCCTATCCGATTATACCGAAATGGATTTGCTGAGAATTATGCTTATTACTTTTGCGCGATACTGCGTATTTTGCACTCAGTTTTACTTTATGCTGCTTCTGTTTGGTGTAAATTTGGAAATCTGGCAGGCACTGATTGCAATTCCCACCAGCTATTTGTTTGTTAGTTTCACGCCTTCTATTGCGTTTTCCGAAGCAGCCGTGCGAAGTTCGTATGCCGTGTTAGTTATAGGCGTTTTTTCCACCATGGAAATTCCGATAATGCTTGCCGGAGTTTGTATCTGGTTTGTAAATTTTGTTATTCCCATGTTGGCCGGTTCAATCATATTGGTAAACGAAAAGGAATAAATTGAGGATTCTATTTCTTTTCCAATTCCAGTTCTACTCTTCCCAAATACAACCCACTTTTACCCATTTGAGCAATCACAATCGGCTTTCCATCAGCATTTTTTACGGTAGTGTTGGTTATCATACTGTGCGAATGTCCTCCAATAATTACATCAATATTGCGGGTTTTATGGGCAATTTCGAAATCGTTCACATCCAATTTTGTCGTATCAGCTCCCAAGTGCGAGAGACAAATAATCACATCACATTTCTCTTTCTTTTTGAGCATGGAAGAAACTTCATTGGCCTTTTTAATCGGATCTTCATATACCAAACCTTTGTAATTGCTTTCGATAATAAGACTTTTCGGATTAACATCCAAAGCTATAATACCTATTTTTAAACCACCGCGCACCAGAATTAAATAGGGTTTTACCAACGCTACAAGTGGAGTTTTACTCAAATCGTAATTAGAACTGAGAACAGGAAAAGTTGCATTTTTCAAAACAGTTGACAATGTATCAATTCCATTATCAAACTCGTGATTCCCGAGCGTTCCGGCATCGTATTTCATGCGGTTCATTGCGTCTATTTCTATGCGCCCGTTGTAAAAATTAAAATAGGGAGTTCCTTGCGAAAAATCGCCGGCATCCACCAAAAGCACATTTTTCTCTTGCGAACGGATTTGATTTATTTCGCCCATTCTTCGAGCGTAACCACCCATATCGGAAGTTTTTAAAGTTGATTTTTCGGTTGGTTCTACCTGACTGTGTGTATCGTTGGTATGCAGAATCACTAATTTAATTTTTTCTCCGGCAAAAGCTGTAACCGTTGAAAATATCATCAAAAAAACAACAATTCTTGTTTTATTATTTAATCTCATAATCTTAAGTTGATTAGTTAGAAATTGAAATTCGTCCGTCAAGTTTCGAATGAATGAGATTTCCTTTTTTAGTTTCATTCTTAATATAATCGATTAAAACAGAACGAATTTTCAATCCTGTATTTACTCGTTTTTCATATTGACCTAACTGAACCATCTTATCATTTCCTCCGGCCAGATAGTCGTTTGTGGCAATCGTGTATAATTTTTCAGGTTCAAGAGGTTTTCCATCAATGGTAATATTTACAGCCTTTCCATTGCTTATTTCCATGTGCAAACCGGAAACTCCTTCGCCTCCAACGCTTGCAAAAAACTTAAGCAAATCATACAACTTATCTCCTTTCAACCAGATAATTACCAATTCATTTTCGAATGGCATTAATTCAAACACCTTACGGATTGTAATATTTCCTGCAGGAATCACAGTTCGAAGTCCACCCAGATTTACAACGGCAATATCAACTTTCTGCCCTGAAAAATCGGATGCAACCTGGCGATAAACATCGGCATTAAAATTAGAAAGTAAACTTTCCGGAGCATTTCCTTTCATCGTTTCAGCAGCCTTTCCGATAACAATATTCATTTGTGTATCAATTCGTTGTTTAAATGGCTCCAGATAATTTTCGTAATTTCTATCTGCCAATTTATCCGTTGAACTTTCAATGGCAATTTTGGAAGAAGTGGCATTCGTTATAGTCCACCTTTTAGGACTGCACGAAACTACCGAAACTAATATTAATGCGGATAAAATAAGTTTTTTTAGATCCATCTTGAAGAATTTAGTGGGAGCACAAGTGAAAGTGTCGGGTATAAAACGAATTCAGATTGAAAATGTTGGCTTTTTTCCAATAGTATTAAAGCCGGAATTTAGAGATCAATTATGAAGTTTGTTCCTGTATTCGTTGTACCGAATTTATTTCTTTGATCTTAAGTATATTGCGGCACAAATTATTAATTTCTTCGGTGTCGTGCACATAAATATGGAATCTTCCAACAAAAATGCCTGCATTTGTTTCGATATTAATGCTGCTGATATTCACTCCATAACCATCAGAAATAATTTTGAGAATCTGAATAAGAACACCTTTTCTATCAATACCTTTAATCTCGAGAATTTCAACAAATGAAAGCACTTTGTGAGTTGCCCATTCAGCAGAAATAATACGTTCACCATAGCTGGTTTTCAGCTTTGATGCCACCGGACACTGACGCTTATGAATAATCACCATTTCAGAATCGTCCACATAACCAAGCACATCATCTCCGGGAATCGGACGGCAACATTCGGCAAATTTATAGGTTTTACCCGCATTCTCTTCCGTAAGTTTTATTGGTTTCTTCCGGTCAATTTTACTGTCAATCGGCACCGATGGAAGTACTTGTTTATTATCAGTTGATCCACCAAAAGGCATTTTTAGATATTTTACAAAAACATTCTGATTCTTGGTTTTAAATACAATTTTACTTAATTCATCCAGATTTAGAACCCCTTTTCCGGCCTGCAAATACAGTTCATTGCGTTGCGTTAAATTGAAATGATTTAAAATTCGCACCATATTTTCATTATCAGGCAGCAAATCAAGCGTTTTTAAAGCTTCTTCAATCAATTTCTGACCTTCCGAAATCATTACTTTATCTTCTTTTTTAAACAGGGCGCGCAATTTGGTTCTGGCTCTGGCAGTAGTTACATAATCAAGCCATTCGGGTTGTGGAGTTTGTTTTTTTGTTGTAAGAATTTCAACCTGGTCACCGCTATTGAGTTTATAACTAAGTGGTACCAATTTGTGATTTACTTTTGCACCAATGCAATGATTTCCCAAATCGGAGTGAACAGAATATGCAAAATCAAGTGCCGTAGCTCCCTGAGCAATGGTTTTAATTTCGCCTTTTGGAGTAAAAACAAATATTTCGGAAGCAAACAGGTTTAATTTAAACGTATCCATGAAATCGATAGCGTTCGGTTCGGGATGTTCGAGCAATTCTTTTATGGTCTTCAACCATTTATCCAGTTCCGATTCATCAGCTTCACCAGATTTGTATTTCCAGTGAGCAGCAAGTCCTTTTTCAGCAATTTCATTCATCCGTTCGCTTCTGATTTGCACTTCCACCCATCTACCGCCCTGTCCCATTACCGTAACATGCAAAGATTCGTAACCGTTTGCTTTTGGAGTACTTACCCAGTCACGAATTCGTTCGGGATGCGGTTTGTAAATAGCTGTAATAGCCGAATAAAGCATCCAACATTGGTCTTTTTCGTTCATTCCTTCGCGAGGTTTGAAAACGATTCGCAAGGCCAGAATATCATACACTTCTTCGAAAGGAATGTTTCGGGTCGACATTTTATTCCAGATAGAGTAAACCGATTTCACGCGGGCACGAAGCGAAAATTGATAACCCATTTCGGCCAGCCGTTGGTCTATTGGCTTCGAAAATTCGTCGTAAAACAGGTTTCGGGCTTCCTTATCTTCAGTAAGTTTATTCTCAATTTCCAGAAAAGTTTCGGGATGTTCAAATTTGAAACTCAGGTTTTCCAGTTCGGTCTTAATGCGGAAAAGTCCTAAACGATGAGCCAGCGGAGCATAAATATATTGGGTTTCACCGGCAATTTTGAACTGTTTGGCAGGAGGCATCGACCCCAAAGTTCGCATATTGTGAAGTCTGTCAGAAATCTTTATCAGAATTACACGAATGTCTTCTGACATGGTAATGAGCAATTTTCTGAAATTTTCCGCCTGTTCAGAAGCTTTTTCAGCAAAAACTCCACCCGATATCTTTGTCAAACCATCAACAATTTGAGCTATTTTAGGCCCAAATAGATTTTCAATATCTTCAACTGTGTAATCGGTATCTTCAACTACATCGTGGAGCAATGCAGAGCAAATGGAAGTAGAACCCAAACCGATTTCGCGCACAACAATTCTGGCCACAGCAAGCGGATGCATAATAT
The DNA here is from genome assembly GCA_038329115.1 of Bacteroidales bacterium. Lineage (GTDB taxonomy): Bacteria > Bacteroidota > Bacteroidia > Bacteroidales > Paludibacteraceae > Paludibacter. The sequence goes on along the minus strand of JBBQMQ010000170.1, from coordinate 218 downwards.
ATGGCTCTCCCGACCGCCGTTTTATACCTTTATGAGCTGCCTTTGCAAAATTGAATGCTTTAGTAATGATTTCAATTTTCTGGCGATGATTGGTTTTGCGGTAATCCTCCAGTAAAGCTTCAAATTCAAGCTGAATCTGATCTTCTTCGTTTATAGGTTCAAGTTGCTGAGTCATCGGTTTAGTTCCTGTTTTCTTTCCTGCAAAAATACACTTTTAT
>JBBQMQ010000169.1:0-8636 GCA_038329115.1 Bacteroidales bacterium | reverse complement strand
ACGCCGCTTAAAGCTTTTTACGAGCCATTATTTTTGGCTGGTGCTCCGCTTAACCTTATTTTAGCCGGACATTGCCATTGGGCCGGGATACATCCCATAAAGGACTATCCTGATGTGAAAATATGTCACTCAACCTATCCTTTACGTGAAATAAGCCGTAAAGCTGCTTTTAATCTGTATAAAGTGGATTTAACAACCAACAAATATACAGCCATAGGCGACAGTATTGGTGCACAAGAGGGATTGGCAACTGCCGATGATTTTACCTCAGTGAAACTAAAGCTAACCTTCAGCAAACCAAACGATGGGACAAATATTGATAATACGGCAACAATTGTAAATAAATACAATTTTCCCATAACCAATGCTCGTGTTCGTTTTGTTGTTCCTAAAGGAAGTCCGTATTATGTACGTAATGCCACGATTACTCAAGAGTTTGATGGTACTGTTTACCATGTAATTGATGCAAATTACAATTTTGAAGCCAACAGTACGTATGTGGTTTCTGTTCATCAAGGTATACAGCCCGATTTATGCCCAGGCGACCCCAATAAAATGGATCCGGGTTTGTGTGGTTGCGGCATTCCAGAAGGTTCTTGTTCGATTGCAGCAACCGAAATAACGCTAAATGTGTCGAATGTAAAGATGGTTCTGAATACTACCCGTCAGCTTAAAGCAACAATTTTACCAACAAATAGTACCAATAAAGCAGTAATCTGGCACAGCAGTAATCCTGCTGTTGCAAGTGTCAATTCCGATGGAGTGGTTACTGCATTAAGCACAGGCACTTCAACCATTACAGGTTCAACTTTCGATGCCGCCAAATCGGCAACAGCAGCCATTACTGTGTTGCCGGCAACGAATACTTATCAGGCCGAAGACGCCGAATGTGTTGGTGCTGTTGAAGTGACAAATCAGCCCGGCTACAACGGCACAGGATTTGTCGATTTTATGAATACTTCGAACGATTATATTAAGTGGAATGTGTATGTACCCACAGCCGGAACCTACACCCTTAGCTTTCGTTATGCACTTACAGCAAACCGCCCACTCAAATTAACAATCAACGATGTGGTGAAGGTTGCTTCGCTGGCATTTCCGGTAACAGGAGCCTGGTCGACATGGGGTACATACTCTACAAATCAGCTATTAGAAGAAGGTGACAATACAATTATGCTGACTGCTATTGGATCGAGTGGTGGAAATTTTGACGAACTTACTATCAGTGGAAATGGAATAAGTGGATTGAAAGATTTGAAAAATCAAACAGGGAAATCAATAAATATCTACCCAAACCCCTTAAAATCCAACAAATTATCAATTGACTTGGTTAACTTCGATGACTCCAAAATGGTAAAGGTTAAAATTCTAAACACATTGGGGCAAACAGTTTTTAGTCAAAATTCAACTAATACATCAAAAATTGAAATAAATACTTTAAGTTTGCTGAGCAAATCAGTTTATACCGTTTTAGTTGAATCTGGTTCTACCAAAATCAATAAAAAGTTAATTCTGAATTAAGAAAAGTATTTAGCAATGAACAAAAATAACAAATCGACAATCATACTCCTTTTTGCTCTGCTTGCTCTGTATCCAACTATTTCGGCACAGCAGTTGGGCGCTACTTTTTGCTGGCAGGACAAAGAATTTGAAGGTGGACATTCTTTCCGTTTCAATCAATCTATTGTGAAAAGCTCCATTGCCGAAAAAGAATGGTGGGAAAACATGGCGGAAGAAGTGGATTATGCGGGTCTGGATTACATTGCTTTACTCAGTCGTGGAACAACTCCGGGCAAGCCCGACCGTGGCGCCGGTGACCCCAATCATATTCCGTTGTTAGTCGATGCAATGAATACGAGGGGTATAAACTCTTTTAAATTAGCTATTTTCGACGATTGTCCCAATTCTTGGACATCGGGCTTGAACTATGATTTGACAGGGTCAGTTGCTCAAACCTATAAGTTCGATGTCGGTGACCCGAATAATTACAAATATATATGGGATTATAACCTGAAAATTGCCATCGAAAAAATTCCGGACGAAAGACGATACAAAATTGATGGCCGGATGGTAATTATTTTCTGGTCGATAAAAGACAGCTGGATGACCAATATGGGAAACGGTAATATCGAAAAAATTTTACAACATATTCGTACACAATGTTTTGAAACATTCGGCTTTTACCCTTACTTGGTTGCCATGCGCAGTTGGTTCGACAGAGATGCTTCATTGATGAATTCAACGTCGATCGATGCCGTGCACGATTGGTTTTCATCGGCTGGCGGATATTCATACACTAATTACAGCTGGACGCACAAAGTAACCCGTCAGGTAGTCAAAACAGGTTGCTGTGTTCCCGGCTTCAGCGCTCCCGATGATGTGGATGGACGACCATTTCTTGACCCAACCATGGGAACCGCCGACAAAGGAACACGCTTAAAAACAGGCTTGAACAACACCATAAAAGCAGGAGCAGCTTTAACTTTAGTCGAAGGTTTTACGGATGCTGCCGAGTTTGCAGCACTCTGGCGAAGCAATGACGACGGTCAATATAAATTCTACGAATATCCAAACCAGCGGCTTAATATTCTTCGAAGCTATTCGCGCAATCCTTATCCCGAATCGTTGAAATTGGAAGCGGAAGCATGCGACGATTATTCCGACCTAACGGTTGGCAATAGCGGTGGAACCTATTTGCATCTGGGCAATTTGGATGTTGCCAAATGCAACGATTTACGCGGAGGATGGCATGTAACGGGCACACAAGAAAGCGAATGGTTGCAATGGCGCGACTTACCACTTTTGCCGGCTACAAAGTTCCAACTTCGCTATAAATCAACCGCAGCTGCCTCGGTTAAAATCTCAGTAGATGGAAATGCAATTGCAACCACCTCTTTGCCTTCAACAAGTGGAATATGGTCGACCATCGATGTTGGCAATTACAGTACTGCCAGCAATAGCATTCATACCGTACGTTTAGATATTGAATCGGGTTCGCCGGATATTAACTACCTCATACGTATAAAAACTCCGGTCAATGCTGTAGCATCAGTAAACATTTCACCATCAGCATTTACCATCGAAAAAGATGCAAACTATCAATTTGCTGCTACTATTTTACCTTCGAATGCAGAAAATAAAGCTGTGAACTGGGTAACAGAAAATGTAAAAGTAGCCATTGTAAACAGCGTAGGATTGGTTACGGCAACAGGACCCGGCAGTACTAAAATCTGGGCAATTACCAACGATGGAGAAAAATCGGCTTCAGTATTAATTACTGTTCCGGGCATTTTGTATTTAGACGACTGTGATGCGTCAACAAGTTGGACATCTTCACAAACTTTGACTATGAACACAACCAACGAAATGCAAGGTGCAGGCTGTATCGAATTTACCGGAAGTACAACCGATGAATTTAAGAAAGTGTTTTCACCAGCATACAATTCGGGAACTACATTGGTAAATGGGGCGTTAAAGTTCTGGTATTATGTGTCGGATGTGACAAAATGTGGTCCGGTTCGGGTTGAATTAGGTAGTGCCGGAAAAGCAGATGCAAGCGAATACAGCTGGCAACTAACCGGACTTGTTAATGGTTGGAATCAGATAAACCTGCGGATGAATACTTCTACAAAAGTTGGGACATTAGATTTAGCCGCCATCAATTGGTTTCGTATATACGACTCAAAATCAGGAAGCATCACTACACGCATTGATGGTATTGAGGTTTACAATGCCGATTTAAGTGCTGTGGACAATGTAAAATTCAACGAAAATGAAATTATGGTATATCCAAATCCGGTTCGTAATATGCTTAATATAAATTTCACCAACAACAATTCAAGTAATATAAATTTAACGCTATTTGATGTAAGTGGAAAGATGCTGATTCGCAAAATTATGCAACCCGGCTACTCCTCTAATTGTCAGTTAGATGTAAGTCAATTACATGCAGGAATGTATTTATTGAAAATTACGTCTGATAAACAAACTATTACCAAGAAGATAAATATTGAGAGATAAGCGACATTCGTATTTTCAAATCATTATAAAAATATCATACTATGGACTTTAATTCAAAATCTTCACGGCGTAACTTTCTGCGCCAATTGTCGGTTATCACAGCCACAACAGCTTTATCTGGTTTATCATTGGAAAGCCTTTCGGCTACAAACCCAAAACCTCGTAAAATTGGTGTTTCCGAAAAAGTTAATTTGGCTTGCATAGGAGTTGGTAATCGTGCCAACGAAATTATGAAAGAACTTTACAAAACTAACCTTTGTAACATTGTGGCTTTGTGCGACACCGACCTGGGTGCGCCACATACCTTGGAAATACTCAATAAATTTCCTGATGTACCTCAATTTCAGGATTACCGTAAAATGTTCAGCAAAATGGCTGGAAAGATTGATGCAGTGGTAATTGGAACACCCGATTTTAGTCACTTTCCTGCCACAATGCTGGCCATGTCGCTGGGCAAACATGTATATTGCGAAAAACCCATGGCACACACTTTTCGAGAAGTGGAACTCATGATGCAAGCTGCAAAAAAATATGGAGTTGTTACCCAAATGGGTAATCAGGGACATTCAGAAGCCAACTATTTCCAGTTTAAAGCATGGAAAGAAGCCGGCATTATTAAAGACGTTACAGCCATTACAGCTCACATGAACAATGCACGCCGTTGGCATAAATTCGACTCGAAAATAACCAGCATGCCAAGTGCTGAGCCCGTTCCAGCTACCTTAGATTGGGACACATGGCTGGGAACCGAACAATTTCACGATTATAACAAAGATTATATAAACGGTCAGTGGCGCTGTTGGTACGATTTCGGCATGGGTGCTTTGGGCGACTGGGGTGCACATATAATTGATACAGCACACGAATTTTTGGAGTTGGGCTTGCCTACCGAAGTTAATATGTTGTATGCCAACGGTCATAATAAATTTTTCTTCCCGTATTCATCAACTATCGAGTTCAAATTTCCTGCACGCAAAGACATGCCTGCTTGCGTAATAACCTGGTACGATGGCATGGACAATATTCCACCTGTACCAGCAGGATATGGTAATGTGGAACTCGACCCAAGTATTCCACCACCAAGTAACGGTCAAATAATGCCTTCGAAACTTAATCCGGGCAAAATAATTTATAGTAAAAACTTGACTTTCAAAGGCGCATCGCATGGAAGTATTTTATCCATTATTCCAGAGGAAAAAGCAACAGAAATGGCATCCAAACTACCTGTAGTACCCAAAAGTCCATCGAATCATTTCGCAAATTTCCTGTTAGCTTGTAAAGGCCAGGAAAAAACGCGTTCGTCATTCGACATTACCGGACCATTGAGCCAGGTTTTCTGCTTAGGCGTAATTGCCCAGCAGTTAAATGCAAAATTAATTTTCGATCCAATATCGAAGCAAATCACCAATAATTCATTGGCAAACAAATTACTGACAGGAGCTGAACCACGCAAAGAATGGATGTATCTTTATAAACTATAAAAGGCTTGCCACTTAAACCCCAAAAGGAAGAAAAGAGGAAGAGCCCCTAACCCCTGAAGGGGACCAAGAAATATTAGTACTTATTTTATCACTTGATTGACAACAAAATAATATATAAAACGAAACTAACTTAATTCCCCCAAAACTATTTTCCTTTTTCTTTCTCCTTTGGAGAAAGTACCCGAAGGGGGATAGAGGTTGGGGGTTAGGGGGCATATGAATAATATTGATAGACGACAATTTTTAAAAAACATTGGTGTGTTGAGTGGCGGCGTTTTGTTAGCTACAAGTCCTTGGTTTTCTGTGTTTTCGGAACAAAAACATACCATTGGCAGCAAAGCACGAATTGGAATTATTGGTCCGGGATCGCGTGGTCAATTTTTAATGAGTTTCCTGGTTCAAAACCCAAAAGTGGAAATTACGGCTATATGTGATGTTTTTCAAGCGTCAATAGATGCTGCATTAAAAATGGCTCCAAAAGCTAAAGTTTATAGCGATTACAAAAAATTGCTCGAAGACAAAAACGTTGACGCAGTGCTGATTGCAACTCCTTTGCACTTGCATTACGAAATGGTTATGGATGCTTTTGATGCTGGCAAACACGTTTTTTGCGAAAAGTCAATAGCTTATTCATTGGACGAAACCCACAGAATTTATCAAAAATACAAACGTTCAAACAAGGTATTTTTCGTAGGTCAGCAGCGGCTTTTCGACCCGCGTTATATACACGCAATTGAAATGGTTCACTCAGGCGAATTTGGAGAAATAAGTGGTATACGCACTTTCTGGAACCGTAATAATGATTGGCGAAGACCTGTGCCGTCAAATGCTACCGATAAACAAATCAACTGGCGATTGTATAACGATTTTTCAAAAGGGGTAATGACAGAGCTAGCTTGTCATCAGTTACAAATTGGCACATGGGCTATGCGTGAAATTCCGGAAAAAGTAATGGGACATGGCGCACTCACCTTTTGGAAGGAAAAACGTGAGGTTTGGGACAATGTGAGTTGTATCTATGTATTTAAAAAAGGAGTGAAAATGAATTTTGATTCGGTACTGTCGAACAAATTTTACGGTTTGGAAGAACAAATACTCTGTAGTAAAGGAACAGTAGAGCCGGAAAAGAGTAAGTATTACTACGAAGAAATTCCGCCTGCTCCGGCTTTTTTGCAATTAATAAATGATGTTGAAAATTCGCTTTTCGGCACATTGCCGTTTGCAGGGACAAGTTGGGTGCCCGAAACGGCCAATACAAACGAAGGGCATTATTTGCTTGATAGTAAACCGAAAGGCGATGGTACATCCTTGTTACTCGAAGCCTTTGCCGAGGCAGTTATTACACAAAAACAACCGCCATTAATTGCCGAAGAAAGTTATTATGCCACACAACTCAGTTTGCTCGGGCATCAGGCAATGAAAGAAGAACGGACGCTCGTTTTCCCTGAGAACTATAAAATTGATTATTTAAATCATTTTTCAAAATGAATTGCAAATAAAAATCGCTGATAATGAAAGATTTAGTTATTCCAAAAGAACGAATAAGAAATGAGCTGATTACACTGATTGTATGCTTTGCAATTGGTTTTGTTGCCAATGTTGGAGCAATTGTTTTTTATAAAACAAATTTCAACGAACTGTTTACTTCGCTCCATTATGTTTTGCTTTTCTCCCTTGTAATCTATCTTTTGTGGAGCCTTCTCCGCCTGATTTCTTTTGCAATCAAATACGTATTTTTTACAAAGAAGAAAACAAATAAAAGAAATGCCCGTCGGATTACGGCCAACTATAAACCAATGAAATTGAAATAACAGTGCAGTATTCTCAACAACATTTTGCAACTAATAAAACGCTGTTTTATGCATGGTTCGAGGCAATGCATACAAGAATTGATATTATTTTTTGCATGGATGCTGTCCAAAATGATTTGGTTGAGATTGCTTCGGAAATTGAGAATGTAATTGCAAAGTACGAAACTATAGCAAATAGGTTTAACCCCGAAAGTGAACTAAGTTATGTAAACAAGAATGCTTTCGGGAAAGCAATAGTTATTTCGCCTGAACTAAGTGAAATTCTGGCTGATTGTAAACAGTATAATTCTGATACTTTAGGATATTTCGATATAACAGTTAATTCGCTGAACGAATGTAAAGATAATGCTGAAGCGTTTATCGTTAAGCCTGACAATAAGACGATTGAATTTTTGAAACCAGGTATTTTACTTGATTTATCAGGTTTCATAAAGGGATATGTTTTAGGCAAAGCTTTGCAAATTATTAAAAATAAAGGCATTGAAAATGCGTTGATTAATTTTGGCAACAGTTCGGTTTCTGCCATAGGAAATCACCCTCACGGAACAGGCTGGAAAATACGTATACCTGCTACCGGACTTGAATGCACTTTGCTGAATGAGTGCCTGACAACTTCGGGCAACGATGGTACCACTAAATATCCGATAATAAATCCGAAAAATGGAAAAATTAAAACGAAAGAAAAACCTGATTCGGTTATTACCAAAGATGCGGCAGTAGGCGAAGTACTTTCGAAAGTCGCTTTTTTGGCATCCGATTATGAATTGAAGAGGATAACGAAAATTGTAAATGCAAAATTATAAATAAACGTATAGTATCAACATAAAAAACAACACATACAAAAATGAAAAAAATTAGTTTTATTCTGATAGCAATTTTGATTGCTACACTTCCGGCACTTAGTAAAGAAAAATGGGAAAATCTATTTAACGGCAAAGATTTAAACGGTTGGAAAGTGCTCAATGGCAAAGCCGAATATACCATCCAGGATGGAGCTATCGTGGGACATTCGAAATTGAAAACGCCGAATACATTTTTGTGTACCGAAAAAATGTATGGCGACTTTATTCTTGAAATGGAATTTAAAGTAGATGAAGGTTTAAATTCCGGAGTTCAGTTCCGCAGCAACAGTTTTAAAGAATACAACAATGGTCGCGTACACGGTTACCAATATGAGATAGACCCATCTCCACGTGCCTGGAGTGCTGGCATATACGACGAAGGAAGGCGTGGTTGGCTATACTCGTTGGATAAAAATCCGGCAGCTCAAAAAGCTTTTAAAGCTGGCGAATGGAACAAGTTGCGCATCGAAGCCCTTGGTACA